>CAVAIM010000116.1:0-4126 GCA_963588755.1 bacterium
GAATTAGTTATAGACATAGTTACTAATTCATAACCTTCCTCTAACATTTCATTACTCTTTTCTTCTACCTTCTTTGCCATATCCTTTGTTTTTGGTGAATATTCTACTACAACAGTTTTATACATAATCATACCTCCTAAATTAATGAATTATTACACCTTAAGTATAACATTTATATTTTAAAGCTAAATATCTTTATAACAACCTTTACAAAACATTTACAAAACATAATAAAAGGACTTGAGATAAAAATCTAAAGTCCTTATTTTTATTATTGCATATCCTTAATATGATTTAATACTTCTTCATATTTAGCTTGATATTGTTTTAATTTATTTCTTTCTTCATTAAGTTTAGCTTCAGGAGCCTTTGAAACGAAGTTTGGATTAGATAACATCTTATTAGATCTTTCTAATTCTTTTTCTAGTTTCTCTTTCTCCTTATTTAAATCACTTAATACTTTTTCCTTATCAATTAAATCAGATTGTGGAATATAGATTGTTGCGTTATTTAATACAACTACAACATTGTCTTTCGCATCAACTGCTTCAGTAGTGATTACTAATTCCTTTGGATTTAAGAAACGAGTAAAGTATGGTCTTGCTTCTTCAAATGATTTTAAAGTTTGTTCATTCTTTACATAAAGAGTAACACCAATTGCTTCCTTAGGAGCTTTATTAGCCTTAGCTCTTTCATTTCTTACTGAAGTAATAACTTCAATAACTCCATTGATACATTCTTCTTCAACTTCAAAGTTAAAGTTAGAATTTACCTTTGGCCAAGCTGAAATTGTAATTGATTCTTCAGTATGAGGTAATAATTGATAAATTTCTTCTGTAATGAATGGTGCAACAGGGTGTAATAATTTGACAATTTGCATTAATACATATACTAATACATTTTGAGTAGTGTTCTTATTTTCTAAATCACTACCTTGTAAATCTACCTTAGAAATTTCTACATACCAGTTTGCAAAATCTTCCCAAATGAAATTGTATAGAGCCTTATTAGCTTCACCAAATTCATACTTATCATAGTTATAATCAACTGCTTCAATAGTCTTATTTAACTTATTTAAAATCCATTTACTAGCTAAATTAAGCTTTGCAGTATTTAAATCAATCTCATTATATCCATCAATATTCATCATTACATAACGAGAAATATTCCATAATTTATTTAAGAAGTTCCAGCTAGAAGCTACTTTTTCTTCTTCATAACGTAAATCTAGACCAGGAGCTGAGTTAGTATTTAAGAAGTAACGAAGTGCGTCACAACCATACTTATCAATTACATCGAATGGATCAATACCATTACCTAATGACTTACTCATCTTTCTACCCTTAGAATCACGAACTAAACCATGGATTAAGATATCTTTGAATGGTGCATGATGAGTAAATTCAATACCTTCAAATAACATTCTTGATACCCAGAAGAATATAATGTCATAACCTGTAACTAATACGTTAGTTGGGTAATATCTTTCAAGCATTTCAGTCTTTTCAGGCCAACCCATAGTTGAGAAAGGCCATAATGCAGATGAGAACCATGTATCAAGTACATCTTCATCTTGTTTCCAACCTTCACCAGGGCATTCAACTTGAACCTTAACTTCTTCACCCTTATACCAAGCTGGAATTCTGTGTCCCCACCATAATTGACGAGAAATACACCAGTCTTGAATATTAGTTAACCAGTTAACTAAAGTTCCTTTAAATCTATCAGGTACAAATCTATATTCATCATTTTCTAGAACTTGTTTTGCAAGAACATCCATCTTAACATACCATTGTTTAGATAGTCTTGGTTCTACAGGTACACCAGTACGTTCTGAGTGACCTACTGAGTGAGTAATTTTCTCTAAATGATCAAATAAACCAATTTCCTTTAAATCTTCAACAAGATTCTTACGACATTCAAATCTATCTTGACCATTGTACTTACCACACATTTCATTCATAGTACCATCATCATTCATACAAAGTGGCATTTCTAAATGATGTCTTAAACCTACTTCATAGTCGTTAGGGTCATGAGCTGGAGTACACTTAACTACACCAGTACCAAACTCTTTATCAACATATTCATCAGAAATTACAGGAATTTCAATTTGAGTACCTGGAATATATACTGTCTTTCCAATGTACTTAGTGTATCTTTCATCAGTTGGGTTAACCATTAATGCTTGGTCTGCAAACATAGTCTCAGGACGAGTTGTTGCGATTAAAAGGCTACCTGATCCATCAGTAAATGGATATTTAAAGTAGTAGAATGCACCTTCATCATCTTGGTGAATTACTTCAATATTTGATAGAGCTGTTTTTGCAACAGGGTCCCAGTTAGTAATTCTATATCCTTGATAAATATATCCTTTTTCATATAATTTACAGAATACATAATTTACTGCTTTATTTAAACCTTCATCTAATGTGAAACGTTCTTTAGTATAATCTAGTGATAAACCTAAAGCCTTCCATTGAGAATGAATGATTTCTGCATATTCATTCTTCCAAGCCCATGCATATTCTAGGAATTTTTCTCTTCCAATATCATATCTTGAAATACCCATATCCTTAAGTCTTGCGTCAACCTTAGCTTGAGTTGCAATACCCGCATGGTCCATACCAGGAATCCATAATGCATCATATCCTTGCATACGCTTTCTTCTGATAATCATATCTTGAATAGATGTGTCCCACGCATGACCTAAGTGTAATTTACCAGTTACATTTGGTGGTGGAATAACAATTGTATAAGGAATCTTATTCTTATCACCAGCTGTAAAGAATCCACCCTTAAGCCAGAAATCATATTTACCACTTTCAACTTTTTTAGGGTCATATTTTGCTTCTAATATTTTTGCCATAATTCTATCTTCCTTTCAAGTTCTGTTTTAGTCAAAGAGTATTCAGTAACATCTAGTACTGCTCCATCATACATCTTTTTATATCTTCTTCTAATTCCATCTCTATTAAAACCTAATTTAGTAACAGTATTGTCACTCTTTTGATTATCAACAAAGACAGTCATAGTAAGTATATCAATATCAATCTTAGAGTTAAACCAAGGTATAAATGTTCTTAAAGCTTCCTGCATCAAACCTTTACCCCAATATTCTTTAAGTAGAATAAATCCCATTTCATAAGCATTAGGGTTTCTTCTTGATTCATCTTTATAGAAGTTTATCTCACCAATCATTTGATTTGTTTCTTTTAATATAAGTTTAACATATTGTTTAGACATAATTCTATATTGTAAACTTGTATTACATGTCTTCAAATCAGGCACCGGTTTAAATCCTGCAGGATAAGTTAATTCTTTTACAGAGATTAAATTGTATAAATCAGCCAAATCATCAGATGCATAAGGCTTTATAATAATTCTTTTACTTTCTAACATAACTAAGCTCCATAAAAAAAGTCCTTAAGAGTATTAAACTCCTAAGGACGAATAATCGCGGTACCACCTTAGTTCAGTCATTAGACTGCACTCTAAACTCTTAACGCGAGTAACGTTATAAACTACTTTAATTTCATCTATAAAGCTCCATGACTACTTTCAAATATTAATACTAGATATTTACACCAACCATATCTTCTCTTTAATAATATTTAATATTCTACTCTTCACTTCGTTGCATTTAAACATTAACAATTATATATTTGTTTTTACTCTTTGTCAATAAAGAGTAGTAATTAAGAAAACGCCTTTATAATTATTTTTTTGTTACTGTTTAAACATTATCTTAAAGATAAAAACAAATATTATTTACACCACTTAACTACTTAAATTAAAATCTTAATTTATTATAAAATTCTTTAGTTTTAGTTTTAAAATATGGAATGAATTCTTTCAGAGTATTCTCATAATGAATTTTTTCAAAAAATGCACAATATAATACTTCTTCACAAAACTCATCATTTTTCATTATATTTTCTTCTAAACAATCAGAAAGTTTTATCATAATTTTATTATCACTTAAATGCTCATAAATAAAAGGCATTAAATAATCTTCAATTAAAATTGTAGAACCAATTTCTTCTCCATCCCATATATTTTCTAAATCATTAAAATATTTTTCCTTTATCTCGCTAAAATAACTTAATATTAATTTATTAAATTC
>CAVAIM010000117.1:0-4104 GCA_963588755.1 bacterium
TTATAATGTTAATGATAATATACAAAGTAATGCATCAGGTGATTTATTAAATGTAACTATGTGTGGAAGTTTAAAAGGTTCTGCATATTCACATTCATTTGATGAAGATGGTGTGAATTTAACTAAAATTAAGGTTATTAAAGATGGTGTATGTGTTAATACATTTGGTGGAATGCAATATGCACAATATTTAAATGAAAAAGTTACTGGTAATCTATCTTTAATTAATGTTAAAGCAGGTACACTTACATTATCTCAAATCAAAAACACAGAGCACTTAGAATGTGTTTCATTCTCAGGTCTTCAAGTAGATTTAGCTAATGACTATATAGGTGGAGAAATTAGACTAGCAAAATACTTTAATAATGGGAAGTACACTCCTTATACATCACTTTCTATTTCAGGTAAAGTGACTGATATATTAAAGTCAATTAAACTATCAAAAGCTATCGTAACAGAAGATAGATATAAAGGACCTAAATACGCATTAGTTAGTGGATTTAAAATCTTATAAAAATAATAATATCTCATTTGTAATACAATGAGATATTTTTCTATATATTTTATCAATTAAAAGTGTTAAAATTATTTTGTGATTTTTTTGAGGTTTTATCATGAAACAAAATATTAAAAAAGAAGTAATAAGATACACAATGATGGTAGTTGCCTGCATGGTTTATGCATTTGGTTTTTGCTTTTTCATTGAGCCTAATAATATAGTTGCGGGTGCTATGTCAGGTTTAGCACAGGTTATTAACCACTTTGTACCACAGGTAAGAGTTGGTATATGGTTATTAATATTAAATACACCTATTATTATTGTTTCTTTTTTCCAAGAAGGATTTAAATTTACAATTAATTGTTTAATTACAATCGCAACCCTATCTTTAATGACTACAGGTCTAGATATCTTAATTGAAAGATATGGATGGAGTTTTGAGGTAGATATCTTAACTGCTTGTTTATTTGGTGCTTTCTTACAAGGTATATCAATTGGTATTTATTGTAAGTATAGAGTTTCATCAGGTGGAACTGAACTTATTGGTAGATTTATTTATGAGTGGACTGATAAGAAGTTCTCAATCCCTCTAATGAATGGTATTTGTGATGGAGTCATCGTATTAGCTGGTGTAATTACATTTAAAAATCCAACAAACTTCTTATATGCAATTCTTGTAATATTTATTGTTACAAAAGTATCAGATATGTTATTAGTAGGTTTCAATAAGTCTAAACTATGTTATATCATTACAACAAAAGGTGATGAAATAGGTCATTTCCTTGTAAATAATTCACCACGTGGAGTTACATTAATTAATGGTAAGGGTATGTATACTAATTCTTCTAAAGATGTATTACTTACTGTAGTTAAAAAGACTCAAATAACTCAACTTAAAGAGTGGGTAAAACAATTAGATCCTAATGCATTTATGATTGTTGGAGAAACTAATGAAGTATTAGGTAATGGATTTAAACAACTTAGTGTTGATGATTTTGAATAGAGTTTGTAATTATAATTTATTTGATATATAATTAATTTAATAGAGAGGAGAATTATTATGAGAAAAGCTAGTAGTGTTTTATATTTAATTGGTAATATTATTAATGCAATTGCAATCGTTATTTTAGTAATCCTAGGTGTTCTATGTGTCGTAGCTGCACCTGGAATTGATGAAGTACCTGAAGAAATGGCGTCACAATATACACTTGCTCAATTTCAAGATTTAGCTAAATGTGTTGGTGTATTCTTAATTATTTATGCAATTATCTTGTTAATAGTTTACATATTAGGTTCTAAAGCTAGAAAAGCTGTAAATAACGAAAAGAAAGAATTAGCTCCACACATCATTATGATTGTAATTGGTGTACTTGGTTCTAACCTATTATATCTTATCGGTGGAATCTTAGGTCTTGCATCTGAAGCAGATGGTAAGTAAGCATGAGAGATTAGTTTGAAATATAACTAATCTTTTTTTATGCCTTAATAGGTTTGAATAAACTACTTATTAGTTTTAGTGTAGAAATTTATTTAAGAAGAAGTAGTATTAAATATATTGTTTAAATAAAAAGATGATAGTAGAAGAAGACAAAAATAAAAAACTCCACATTTCTGTGAAGTTTTCTAATTACTATCTGTTGTAGTATTCTACGATTAATAGATCGTTGATGTCTGTTAAGAATTCATCTCTTTCAGGAATTCTTACTAGAGTACCTGTGAATGAGTTTTCATCATATGAAACATATTCAGGTCTAGAAACTGTAGCTTCTAATGCAGCCTTAACAATCTTGAAATCTTTAGCTTTAGCGCTAACAGAGATTGTTTGACCAGCATGTAATCTGTAAGAAGCAATGTCAACTTTCTTACCATCAACTAGGATGTGACCGTGGTTAACTAATTGTCTAGCTTGAGCACGAGTTGATGCAAATCCTAAACGATAAACGATGTTATCTAATCTGCATTCAAGAAGCTTCATGAAGTTAGTACCAGTAACACCATTCATACGAGAAGCCTCGTCGAAAGTCTTACGGAATTGTTTTTCACTCATACCATAAGTGAATCTAACTCTTTGCTTTTCTTGCTTTTGAATACCATATTCTTTTAACTTACCTTGGCTTTGACCATGTTGTCCTGGTGCATAAGCTCTCTTAGCAAGTTCTTTACCAGTACCAGAGATTGAGTAGTTAACACGTCTTGAAATCTTCCAGCTTGGTCCAGTGTATCTTGACATAATTTTAATCCTCCTATATGTCTATATTCGGAATAAAAAGAATAATGTTTATATCTTATATTATAACTATTGTTTACTAACCATTTCATCATAAGCAGTAAGACTACTTTGTGCCATAAAGGATCAATAAATTATAAGAAATATAAACCCTGCTTTTTACTCGCTTGATTATTATATACTAAGTTAGAGTTACTTGTCAATTATTTTTTAAGTTTTATTTACAAAAATGAGTTAAAAATCTTTCAATTAATATAAAGATAGTGTAAAATATCATCACTAATTGTATTGAGGTGTTGTTATGTTAGATAATGTTAAAGGAATAATATTTGATTTAGATGGAACACTTTTTGATTCTAATCAAATGTGGCATGAAATAGATATTAACTTTTTTAAGAAAAGAGGTATGGAAGTACCTGAAAACTTTAGCGAAAAGATTGCCCCATTAGGACTTGAGAAAGCTGCATTATATTGTATTAATGAGTGTGGTATTACATCAAGTAAGGAAGACATTATAAATGAATGGCACCAAATGGCTATTGATGAATATACATATAATGTTAATTTGAAACCTTTTGCTAAAGAATATATTATTAAATTAAAAGAAAAAGGCATTAAACTTGCGATTGCTACTGCAAATGATGACAAGTTCTATATGCCTTGTTTAAAAAGAAATAATATAGATCATTATTTTGATTATATTTGTGATGTTAATGAGTTCAAAGGTACAAAGAATAATCCACAAATATATCTTCATGCAGCTAGTAAACTAGGGCTAGAACCCACACAAATTGCAGTCTTTGAAGATGTATTAAGAGCGATTAAGTCAGCTAAAGAAGGTGGATTCTATACTATTGCAGTTGATGATGAATCAAGTAAGAACTTAAGAGATGAAAAAGCTCTTATAGCTGATATATTTATTTATTCTTTTGAAGAATTATTATAAATATTTAATTAAAGTTTTAGATAAGTTATCAATGAATGTTGATAACTCTTTTTCGTCTAACTCATTAAATCTATTAAAACTAGTAGAATCAATATCTAATACACCGTATAAGTTGTTATTGATAATGATAGGTAGTACAATCTCAGAGTTTGATCTTGAATCACATGCAATATGTCCTTCAAATTCATGTACATTAGGTACAATTACGGTCTTTCTTTCAACGGCCGCTTTACCACATACACCCTTACCTAGTTCAATAGAAGTACAAGCTACCTTACCTTGAAATGGCCCTAGTATTAGATGATTATCTTTAAATAGATAGAATCCTACCCATGATACATCCTCTAAATAATCATTAAGTAGAGCTGATGCATTAGATAGTGTAGTAATTTCATATTTATCAGTCTCAAAATATGTTTTAGATATTAAATT
>CAVAIM010000118.1:0-4101 GCA_963588755.1 bacterium
CTTATAGTTCTTCTCATAAGTAGCGTCTTTAATATAATTTCTTATAACAGCTTTCTTTAATTCTTTAACTACAGTATCATAACCATTTTGACGATACTTATTATATAGTTCATTATATGTAACAGAAATATCAGATACATCACTTCTCTTAATAGATGCATAAGTGCTAGTAAGATTTAGACTTCCTACAGGAGTCTTACTGTTACGAGCACTTTTACAAGAAGCAAGTGCAAGAATAGATGTAAGAGATAATGTTAAAAGTGTAACTTTTTTAAATTTTTTCATATTCTACCTCCTACTTATTCTTTCCTTCAATATAATTTGCAAGGTCTGTCCACCAGTCATCATATACTGATGATTTTCCACCCTTTTGATCAAAATCATTATAAGAATAATAATCATCAGATTGAATCTTGTTGATTTCTCTAATCTTATTTAAACGAGTAGTATAATCTTCAACAGTACCATCTTTATAATAATACTTATTACTATCTGTATTTAGAGAATTAGTATATACAAATGTAGAACCAGTTGTGCTTTCACACCAGCTAATTAAGATTTCTCTTTGAGTTTCAGTACCAGTATACTTAGTATAAACAGGGCTTAAGAAACTTGTAATTGCATCACTAATATCACTAGGAATAGTCTTACTAGTAGAATTATCTGCATATTCTAAGATATAAGCTTTAACTTGGTTTTCATTTAAAGTATCTTCACTGTTATATAAATTATCAATGTGAGATAACTTTTCATGATAGTAATACCAAAGGTTAGTATATACACCATTTACATCATCAGTTGATTCAAACTTAGCAGATGCGTTAACAGTAGCACTAGTTACAACAAGTAAGTTATAACCTTCATTGTTAACTAGTCCAGCAGCTGAACCCTCATAAGGTAGAGTATCAAGATATTCAGTTTGAGCTGTAGAATTAATAATGAATTCATCTCTTTGATAAATGTTTTGTAATTCTTGCTTTAATGTAGTTTCAATACTTGCATAGCTTGTTGAGTTAGTAACTGAATCATAATCAGTTGTTGTAACTTGTAAACCATATCTCTTGAACTTAGCCCAGTAAGTTTCATTTTCAGCAGGTGAATAGTTACCTTCAGAGTCAGGGTTAGTATCATAACCTGTAGTGAATCTTGCTGCATTTGTATATTCTTTAACTAAAGAAGTTAAAGCATCTTTATAAGTAGTAGATCCATTTTGTAATAACTTAATGAATTGATTAATTAATTCCTTAGCTAAATCAGCATAAGTTACTGAATCATAAGCAATAGTTTCCCAATCAAATGCATCAGCTTGATTATCTTCATCGAAGTCAACATAAACCTTTAAGTTAGTAGCTGAAATAGTAAATGAATTATTATATGCTTGTTTAGCATAATTAGTTAATAACTTGATTAATGCAGAGTCACTTGAATAGTCATTTAAGATTTGAGAGCTTGCAGCATTTACTCTATATACATCATTGATAATTTCATCTACTGATGCGCTATGATAATAGGCCATCATGAAATTGTATTTACCAATGCTTGAAGAATAACCATAGCTTGAGAATCCGTCATTTGCGAAACTAGTTAATACGTTGTTTAAAGTTGTATAGTAGTCATCAACGTTCTTTTCAGTCTTCTTATATTCATCAGTATCCTTAATAATCTTCTTAGTAAGGATATCAACAGCTTCAGTTACACCATTATTAGTTTCAAGTTCATTATATAAATCACTTGTCTTAATATATGTAGTATCACCATCATATTCAACCTTAGCTACAATATCATCTTCTTTAGCCTTACCACTAGTCTTTGAATAATAATCAGAATAGCTTACAGCATATTGGATAGATAAATTAGAATCATAGATAGAAATCTTCGCATCGCTCTTCGCATCATTTAATTGTTCAGAGATATATGTGCTAGTAATACTTTCTTCTTTTAATATTGCAATAACTTTTTCAAGTACTTTTTCAGAACGTACCCAGTCAATAATTGATGAGTCACACTTCTCTTCTTTACCATTTTCATCGATTTGAGTAGTGTCACCATTTACATCAGCCTTATAGTATAACTTAAGGTCAGTACCATCAGAATCCTTTAAACCAGTTTCATCATTATCAAGCTTAAAGCACATATAATACTTTTCAGAAATTTCAGTACCACTTGTTGAATACTTTAAATCCTTAGTAGTTTCAAATAATAAGCTAGTTAATGAAGAACTAATATTTTCAAGATCACTTGCCTTATGGTTAATAATAGAATTCCACTCTTCAGTTTCAAGGTTCTTCTTAATATCTTCTAATGCACATTCATCAACAGTCTTACCTGAAGCAATTTGATCAGCATACTTAGTCGCATCAGCGTCATCACCTTGAACAATACCTTCAGTAACTTTTCTTCTATTTGCATATGTAGAACTAGCTACTCTATCAGATAAATAATCTCTATAAGGTAATTGATCCTTATATGTATAAACATAGTTATACATTTGAATATATAATTCAAGAACAGCTCTATCACTTAATACAGTGTAGTTGTCTTTGTTAGCTTCATCAGTGAAGTCAAAGTTTTCATACCAATCATTGTATTCAGCATCAGTCTTATTATGTCCTGAAGTACCATCAATAGTAACGTTATATTGACGAATATAATATAATTTAGATCTATATAATTTAACACCAAATGCCTTGTAAGTAGCATTTATTTCATCACTTGATTCAAATCTAATAATGATACCATTACTAGAAGTTCTCTTCTTATAAATTTCACTCTTATATTTTGCAATAATAGTAGTATCAGTATAATAATGTGTATAATCTTCATCAGTATACGCTTCATCATCATTATTATCTTCTTCATATTCTTTAATATCATCTTCTAAGCATTTCATTGCAAATTGCTTTTGAGCTAAAGATGAATAATAAAGCTTTAATACTTCTTTTTGAGCATTACTCATAGCTGCATAAGAAATATCAACTAAAGTTTCATCATCTGTAGATTTAACATCAACTAAACCAATAAAATCAGCTTTAGTAATGTTGATACCTTGAACATAAAGATTATCAATAGCTTCTTGAGTTAAAGTATTGAATACATCAGGATTATAGTTTACTTCATTTGGATTATTAATTTGGAAGTAAGAAGAATAATCACTTGCATTATATGAAGCAACAACAAGTAATTCTCTTAGAGATTGAATATATTCAGCTTGTTTTTCTCCACCATTTTCAACATTATCCTTAATATCATCATAATAACTCTTAACTAAAGCATTATTAATATATGTATTTAATGTATCGGCACCACTCCAAACCATATTGTCAAAAAGTTCTTTATTAGTTACAGAATAGTTACCAATTTTTGAATAGACACTGTTAGCGTCAATAGCAGCGTATACATTAGAATTAGTCTTACAAGAAGCTAGAGTAGCTAAGGCTAAAACTGATGTTGCAGCTAGTGATAATGGTCTAATTATATTATTTTTCTTATTATTTTTGTTATAGACTTTACTCATATTAAGTCTCCTTTTTACAAAATTATATAAATCAATGCAAGTATAATCATATCATTTAATACGTCAAATTGCAATAATGACGAAAACAAATAAAGCGTATTGTTTTTGAGTGTTAATTTCTAAATTGGGTCTCATAAAGTTTTTTGTATTCACCATTATTTATATTAAGTAATTCTTCATGAGTACCATGTTCTAAAATAGTTCCTTTATCTATTACAAATATTAAATCTGCATTTTTAATTGTTGATAATCTATGGGCTACTATTAATGTAGTTCTTCCCTTTAATAATTCATCTAAAGCTTCTTGAATTAAAGCCTCAGTCGCATTGTCTAGTGCACTTGTAGCCTCATCAAGAATAAGAATAGAAGGATTCTTTAAGAATACACGGGCTATAGATATTCTTTGTTTTTGTCCTCCTGATAATTTAATACCTCTCTCACCTATAGGAGTATCATACTTTAGTGGAAGCGACATAATATAGTCATGAATGTTTGCACTCTTACAAGCCTCAATAACCTCATCCATAGTCGCGTCACTCTTACCATACATAACGTTTTCTAAGAGAGTACCATTAAATAAGAATACA
>CAVAIM010000119.1:0-4053 GCA_963588755.1 bacterium
GTCTAGAATAGTGCCAAAACGTGCAATTAATGGTATCTGAAATACCCCTAAAACGTGCAATTAATGACGTCTGAAATACCCCTAAAACGTGCAATTAATGAAATAATTTGTTGAAAATACAATGAATTGTTTGTAAAATATAATTGGTGATAAAGATGTATAGAAAATATGTAAATAACTTAGTTGAGTGGTTAAATAATGATAAAAGAAAACCATTAATGGTATGGGGAGCGCGTCAAGTAGGCAAAACAACTCTTATAAAAGATATATTTGCGGAAAAATATTTTAAGAATAAGTATGTTTATATAGATTGTAGAGTAGAACATGCTTTTGTTGACTATTGTATGAATCACGTAAATGCTAAAGAAGTGATAAATTACATAGAACTTGAAAAAGACATAGTTATTGATAAAAATGTGTTATTAATATTTGATGAAGCTCAAGAATGTTTACCTATTATTACATTGATGAAGTATTTTTGTCAGGATTATCAGGATATTCCTGTAATTGTAACAGGATCAATGGTAAGAATAAAAATTCAAAGAGAAAATAGAAAAAGAGGAAATAGTAGTAATGATAAATTTTTATTTCCTGTAGGAAAAATAAATCAATTGACTATATACCCAATGAATTTTGAGGAATTTTTAATTAATAGAAATAAGACATTATATGACATTTTGTTAGATAAGTTTAATAAAGGTCAGAAGTGCGATGACTTAATTCATTCTAAAGCTATTGAGGTATTTTATGAATACATGTTAATAGGTGGAATGCCTGAAGCTGTTGATGTATTCTTAGAAACTAAGAATTATCAACAATCTAGAATGGTGCTAAAAGATTTATATGATAACTATTTAGCCGATATGGAATTATATCAAGCTAGTCCTGAATCAATTGTTAGAGCAAAATCAATATTTGAAAATATATTTAATCAATTGAATAAGGAGTCTAAAAACTTTAAAGCTTCTATGATAGAAAACGGATCAAGGACAAGGGATATGCGTTCACCAATCGATTGGCTAACACTTGCATATTTAGTTAATAAAGCATCTTTAATTAAAGAGACGGTTACTATACCATTAATTGATTCAAACGAATCATTATATAGATTATACTTATCAGATATGGGAATGTTTTCATATCAAAGTAAGATTAATCCTGTAACATTTATAGATAAGACTTCAAGAAATTCTTTATCCGGTATATTTTTTGAAAATTATGTAGCTACAGAATTGGTTAACTCAGGTTATAAGCTATTCTATTGGAAGGGAAAAGGTGACTCTGAGTTTGAATTTATAGTAGAATATGATTCTCATATTATTCCTATAGATGTTAAGAAATCTAAGGGTTCCTTAGATTCGCTAGAGAAATTTAAAAATCATAATAAATTATTTATTGCAATTAAAATTTCTGAAAATAAATTTGGATATGACGATAAAAATAAAATATTAACAATACCATTTTACAATGTACCTTTTTTAATTAATAAATTACAAAAATGTGAAATTAATGAATTAATTGAACACCTTAAAACGTGCAATTAATGAAATTCATTATACTTATAGTACTTTTAGAACATAAATAAAATGTGTTAAAATATTTAAGGGAAGAGAAAAAGGAAGAAGGTATATTATGTGTACAGCAAGTTCACTAAAAACAAAAGACACTTATTTTGGAAGAACTCTAGATTATGAGTCTTCATATGGAGAGAAAGTAGTAATAACACCAAGAAATTATCCATTTCACTTTAGACATAGCGCTCTTAATAATAACCATTATGCAATAATAGGTATGGCTCATGTAGCAGATGAATATCCTATGTATTATGATGCGATGAACGAATATGGATTAGGTATGGCTGGTCTAAACTTTGTAGGTAATGCCTCATATAATAAAGTAGATAAGAATAAAGAAAATGTAGCACAATTTGAACTTATTGCCTATATCTTATCAAGCTGTAAGAATGTATTAGAGGCTAAATCTAAACTAGAATGTATCAATGTAGTTGATACTCAATATAATGAATACTATCCATGTGCTAGTTTGCATTATATATTAAGAGACGCTAGTAATTGTATAGTAGTAGAGTTTATGAGTGATGGCACTCATATATATGATAATAAAACAGGATGTATGACTAATAATCCTCCATTTAATTATCAGTTAGAAAGTTTGAATAAATATTCTAATCTTTCGAATAAAGAACCTGATAAGAATTTCTCATATAGTGATAAATTCTACTCTCGTGGTCTAGGCGCAATAGGTCTACCTGGAGACTTAAGTAGTCAAAGTAGATTCATTCGTGTAGCGTTTGCTACATACTATTCTTGCTCAGAGTGTGATGAGGTATCAAGTGTAAATCAGTTCTTTCACATTCTAGAAACAGTATCTCAAACAAGAGGTTTATGTAAGGTTAAAGAAGAATATGAAATTACAATATATACATCATGTATGAATCTAGATAAAGGTATATATTACTATAAAACTTATAATAATAGTCATATTAATGGTGTTAATATTCATAATGTTGATTTAAATACTAATAAACTATTTAAATATGAATTAGTTGAATGTCAATTCAACATGCAAAATTAATATGTTTTAGCATAATCTTACTAGAAGTGGGGTTATGCTTTTTTTAATTCATAATGATTTACTTGAATAAAACACTAAAGTAATGATAGAATACCATTAGAAAATTTATGTGGATTTTTCTTTATTCTTTTCGCCACTTCTTATGTGATTATTTTTTTAAGAAGAGGTGGTATAAATGAATGAATCATATATGAAACAAGATAATATCTTAAAGTTAATATTTAAGATGAGCTTGCCATTGATAATATCTATGATTATTAATGGTCTTTATAATATTGTTGATAGTTACTTTGTAGCTAAAGTATCTGAGAATGCGATGACCGCAATCTCCCTAGTATATCCTATACAATACCTACCAAGTGCCTTTGGTATTGGTTTTGGAGTTGCGATAGCTTCTCTAACTGGACTTTATATGGGATCTAAAGATATTAAGAATGCAGAATACAGTGCTACTAAAGGTGTTATTATTTCTTTTATTCATGGAGTTGTAATTGCCATACTTTCTATTCTCTTCGCCAAACCATTCTTAATGTTATTTACTAGCGATGAAGACATCATTAAAGCTGGATTAGATTATTTCTATATTGTTGCATGTTTTGCACCATGCGTTACAGTTTCTATGGCCTTAGAGAAAATACTACAATCTCAAGGTAAGATGATTATTACTATGTTTGCGATGGCTATAGGAGCTTTAGTAAACATTATATTAGATCCTCTATTTATATTTGTATTTAATATGGGCGTTAGAGGGGCTGCAATCGCAACATCTATCTCTTTATTAGTAGGATTAATTACTTATATTATAATTTTTATTAAAAGTGATTTAGAATTAAAACTTAATTTTAAAGTTAAAGGTGATAAAAAGATAATAAGTAAGTTATATAGTGTAGGTATTGCATCATCACTAAATCTTGCATTGCCTTCATTTATGATAATTGCGTTAAACGCAATTCTTTCAAGTTTTGATTCATCTTATGTATTTGTACTCGGTGTATATTATAAATTACAAACATTCTTATACTTTATCCTAAGTGGATTAGTACAAGGTATAAGACCTATAATAAGCTATAATGAGGGAGCAAGCCAATACAAGAGAGTTGATAAGATTGTTTTATATTCTTTAATTATAAGTATTATAGTAATGAGTATAGGTACTATATTATTCTTAAGTATACCTAATGTATTTATATCTATATTTACAAAGAATACTGATACTATAGAAATAGGTGTCAAAGCCTTAAGAATTATTTCACTAGGATTTATTGTATCTAGTTTCTCATATATTATAAGTGGAGTGTTTGAGGCCTTATCTAAAGGGTTACCTTCACTTATTATATCTTTAATTAGATATCTATTTATAATATTCCCTGCAATAATATTATCTAAAATATATAATGCATCAGGTGTATGGATGGCTTTCCCTATAACTGAGGGGTTAAGTTTCTTAGTGTCTATAGT
>CAVAIM010000120.1:0-4026 GCA_963588755.1 bacterium
CTCTTCACCTATTAAATCATTACTATTCTTAAATAAATTAATATAGTTATCAAATTTAGATACAGTATCTCTTAAATTATTAAAGTCTTCTTTTATATCTAGATTATTATTTTCTTCACTCTCTAATTGATACTGGCTATTTAGTTTTTCAGTGTAATCATTAACTAAATTATTTAGAGGTGCATAACAATGACCTAGATGTTGATATGAGAATATTGTAGATACAATCATTAATACATTATCATCATTTATATTATATGAAGTATCTAATAATTCAATAAATCTAACACTAGATGAATCTAATAAGTGATATTTAACTAATAAGTTATTATATTCTTTATTATCCATTTTTCCTGCACCTCCTATATCTTTTCTGATACTAATTGTTTATAAGCATCTTCTAATTCTTTAAAGCTAGACCAAGTTTGAGAATAGATACCATTAAATGTATCTTTATGACAAGCTCTTAAATATACATAATAGATACCACCAAAGTGTTTATTAAATGTATCTTCTAAAGATTCATTCTTATATATTACATTTAAATATTTAATTAAAGTATATGAATATAATACTCTTTGAATTGCATAATGTTCATTAGTGTGTTTTTTAATATCATCAAATAAATATGATGTGAAGTCATCATTTAATGAATCAGATTTCCAATCGAGTACTGAATAATACTCACCACGTTTAAATACTAAATCAATAAAACCATTACAATAATCTTTAATTGAAGAATCTCTAAAATTAAAGTTAAACTCTAATTCAGCTAGTCTATCATCTAATGAAATCTCACTTAAACTAAAACTATTATCAGTCTCACAAGAGCCATGAATTTCTTTTAATTTAGAGCCTAAAACATTAGATACAATATTCTTTGAGTCATTGATCCATGTATCTTTGCGAATTATTCCTTCATGAGAAAAACATTCTTTAATTAAATCATCAATATTAGAGTAGTTAGTAAAGTCAACACGCTCAAATATTTCATGTAAAGCTGTACCAATTCTGCTACCACGAGGGAAATC
Source organism: bacterium (assembly GCA_963588755.1). Lineage (GTDB taxonomy): Bacteria > Bacillota_I > Bacilli_A > Acholeplasmatales > Anaeroplasmataceae > JAEELC01. Next base: position 1,032 of record CAVAIM010000120.1, read on the forward strand.
AAGACTTAAGTTAATTGGTGTAATATAACAATCAAATACTGTTTTAATTTCTAAAGGATTAGGATCAAACATTGATAATCCTCTCTCTATCTCTACACTATTTTCTTTGTCTTGATATCCTAAGTCTTCCTCTTCAGTCTCTACTTCATTAAAACTCACTGAATGAGATAAAGATGAATAAGAATGCATATGAGTTAATTGGCTTGATTTAGTATTAATTAGTTGTTGTCTAAGAGAAGTATTACTTGTAGTATCTGAATTAGTACTATTATTAGATAAGATATCTTTAACCTTATCCTTTAAATTAATAGATAATGCTTTATCAAGACCGATAGTTTTTACATAACTACTATTACTATCAATCATGTCTTTTAATGTATCATGAATAAAATCTAAATTAGTGGCTTTATCATATAGAGGCGCAATCAATAGATATTTAGCTCTAGTATAAGCTACATAGAATAATCTCTTAATTTCCTCTATTTGTTCTGTTCTACCTTGTTTTAATCTTCCGAAAGTAAGAATAGCCTCATCTCTCTCATTGTGGTGAATATAAGTTAAAGATTTATCACTGTTTCTTAAATCTTTAAGTCCGCCAGCTGATATAACAATAGGAAATTCAAGACCCTTTGATGCGTGCATTGTCATAATCTTAACCGCATCAAAATCCGTACTTTTTTCAACTAAACTAGTATTTTCATCTTCATCAGAGCCACTATTCTTACTTAAATCATTTAGCTTTTTAATTACATCATTTAAATTATTACCACGAGTTAAGCTATTTAGAATATATTGAGCTATTTGAATATAGTTAAATAAGCTCTGCATATTTTCATGCCCTCTTAGATTCAATCTTAAATTAGAATCATTTAAGATACTATCAACGAGCTCAGCCCAATCAGCACGCTCTTTAATCTTCTTCCACTTATCAATTAGAATCAACTCAGAAGTATCATTTCTTAAAGTATTAAAATCTATATTAATATCTTTTAAAGACTTACCAAAGAAATCAGTATACAAAGCTTTATTATATAACTTTCTATTTACTCCTGTGAAATCAGGACTCGTTAGAGCTTCAAGTAGCGCAATAAAGTGTGCACATTCCTTTGATTTAAATAAAGATGAATCTTTATATAAAAGATATGGAATACCACATTTCTTTAGCTTATTTGTTATTTGAGTGATTTCACTTCTTGTACGACATAATATACAAAAATCCTTAAATGAAACATTTCTCTTGTTATCAGGTTTATCTTTAGTTTTCTCTTCTACTTGTAATTTAGTATTACCTGTTTCATCCTTACTACATAAATCTACAATCTCTTGTGCTACAATATCAGAATATTCATATTCATTAATCTCTTTATTGTTATCTTTAGTCGCAATCCATATAGGTTTATCTAATTCTAGATTTAATAAATAAGCTCTAAACTCTTTTTTATTATCAGATAAATTAATTGAAGAACTAGGAATATAATCTTTAAATGAATTATAAGTATTATTATCTTTATCTTTAAACTTATTAATTAATTCATTTACTCCCTCTACAAGTCTAGCACTCGTTCTATAGTTCTTAGATAATGATTTTTCTAATCCATTATGATCATTTTTTATTTCATCCAAAGCTCTATTATATACAGTAAGGTCTGTACCTTGGAATGAATATATTGATTGTTTAGGGTCTCCTACAACAATCATAAAGTGGTCCTTATTTAAGAACACTCTAGAAAATATATCATATTGTAATCTATTAGTATCTTGAAATTCATCAATAATAACATATTTATATTTATCTTGTAATTTATTTAAGAAGTCTTCATTATTTAAAACCTCTTCATGTACAAGTCTAATCATGTCAGTGAAATCTTCTAATTTAAATTTTTCTTTATATTCTAACCATTTTAAATAAAAATCTTTAAGTATTTCATAATCAACTGATAAATCAATACTCTTTTCAATTTCTTCTATTTTATCAAATTCTTTTTTATATCTTATTAACTCATTCCAAAAATCATCATATTGAGCGAGTTCATTAGTCGAACCCTTTCTAATAGTAAATCCATTTTTATAATTATTTTTTATAATATTAAGAATCTTCTCATATGGTTTTCTAGCTTTAGCTGTAGTTTGTTCACTTATTTCATCATTTAATTGTTCATACTTCTCTTTTACCCATTTAAATCTAGGGTCAGCTAGCACATCTGCTAAACTTTCAGCATTTTTCAAGAAATGATATTCTTCAAACTTTTTTTCTTCAATTAATTTACGTATATCATCACCTAAATATGAAACTACTTCTTTGTTCTCTTCTAATTTCTTATTTAAATAATAACTCTTAGTAAAGTTAATTAGCCTTTCTTTTAATTCATCATATTTAAGTTTTTCATTGCCTGTTAATAGTAAATCTAAACAAGTTTTATTTTTTCTAATATAAATATCTGCAAACTCATCAAGATAAGAATCATCAATAATATTCATATTAGTATTAAAATTACCTGTTATAGGAAATTCTTTTACTATAGTTTCACAAAATGAATGAATAGTATATATCTCTGAATTATTTATATCTTCACTAGATTTAATCTCAATTAACTTTTCTTTAATTCTATTTTTAAGTTCACTAGTAGCTTTATCAGTATAGGTAACAATTAATATTTTATTTAATGGTATTTGATTAGTAAGTAGTTTAGATACTATTTCAACAATATTATATGTTTTACCTGTACCAGCAGAAGCTTCTATAACATAATTAGTATTAATTTTAAAATTATTAATATTAAATTCTTCCATTATTCCTTATCCCCCCTAAATAATTCTTTATAGAAATCTTTATATTCATCTATAACGCTTAAAATATCTTGATTATCACTTAAACCAGGTATATTATTTTTATCTATTAGATTCTTAAAATCAAAATATAACCAGCGATTTTTACTTATAAAATTCTTATAATACCCAAGTATTTCTTCTTCTGTTCCAGCAAGAACTTTACCTG
>CAVAIM010000121.1:0-3971 GCA_963588755.1 bacterium
ATCTAAAATTGATAAGTTTAATGTTTATTACAATAATAAATATTTTGATGATGAAACTAGATGTAATAAGATTATTGATTCATTTAATTACTTTTAATTAATAGTGTTTTCATTTATAATTTAAGTGGTGAAGATAAATGGAAAATATATTACTTTATATTGATAATTTAGAATTGAAAAATAAAATTAAAAGAGAATTAGGTTCTAATTATCATATTGTTGATACTTATATTGATGAATTTAACTATATTAGATTAATAAACCAATATAAGGCAGGATTAATTATTGTAGATTATCATTCTAATGATGATTACAATTTATTATCTCGTCTAATATCTAGTAATGTATTTGTTATATATATCCAAAATAATTATACTAGTTGTAATATGTTAGAAAGTGTTGCAAACTTTTTGTCTATTGATATTAATAATTTAAATAATGATTTAGTTCGTTTTATATTTAAGCGAAATAAAGAGATAAATAATTTATTAGATAAAATTAATTCATATAAAGATAAAGAGGAAGAAGAGAAGTTGCTTAAGAAAGCTAAGCTTAAATTAATGAATAGTGGTATGAGTGAAGCTCAAGCTTATAAATATATCGTTAGTGAAGCTATGAGAGAAAGAAAACTTAAGAAAGAAATAGCTAAAAAAATATTAAATGAGTAAGTAATTATGCTTAAGCGTTTTCATTAATTTTCATGTTGAAAGTTATTTTAATATATTTTAAAATACAATCGTAAGCAATGGAGCTTATTTCTAAAACACATATGAAACTTAATGCAATGGGGCAGTGATGCTTTTTTGCAACCCTAAAATAGAGAATCACTTGATTCTCTTTTTATTTTTGTGTTTAGAAGGAAAGGAAATATATGAATAAGTACACAAAAGATGAAGTAAGAAAAATCTGTAAGGAGGAAAATATCAAATACATCCGTATGACATTTACTGATTTACTTGGATGTATGAAGAATGTTGAAATTCCTGTTGATAGATTAGACGATGCTTTAAACAATGAAATCATGTTTGATGGTTCTTCTATTGAAGGTTTTGTAAGAACTGAAGAAGCTGATATGTATATGGTACCTGATATCAATACATTCTTAATTTGTTCTTGGGAAGATAATCAATATGGTAAAGTTGCAAGATTTATTTGTGATGTTTGTCAAGCTGATAAGCATGGTAATTTAGTACCATTTGCTGGTGATCCACGTGGTCAATTAAAGAAGAATATTGAATACATGAAGAAATTAGGTTATGAAAAGTTTAACATTGGTGTTGAACCAGAATTCTTCTTATTCAAGTTAGATAAGGAAACTTTAGAACCAATCGTTGAACCTTCTGATGAAGGTGGTTACTTCGACGTTGCACCTATCGATGCAGTTGTTGATTGCAGAAGAGACATTGTTCTTGAACTTCAAAAGGTTGGATTCATTGTTGAAGCTGCTCACCATGAAGTTTCTCAAGGTCAACATGAAATTGATTTCAAGTTCGATAATTCTTTAGAAGCTTGTGATAATGTTCAAACATTTAAGCTTATTGTAAAGAACGTTGCTCGTCGTCATGGTCTACATGCTACATTCATGCCAAAACCTATTTATGGTATCAATGGTAGTGGTATGCACTGCAACTGCTCATTAACTGATGTAAATGGTAAGAATATTTTCTTTGATCCAAATACTGATGATAGATTATCAAGTGTTGCAAAGGACTGGATTGATGGTATCTTAACTCATGCTAAGGGATTCTGCTTAATTACTAACCCTACTGTAAACTCATATAAGAGAATCGTTCCTGGTTTTGAAGCTCCATGTTATATTTCATGGTCAGAAGCTAACCGTTCAACTATGATTCGTATTCCTCAAGCTAGAGGTAATAAGACTCGTACTGAGGTTAGAAGCGTTGACTGTACTGCAAACCCATATTTAGCAGCTAGCGTATTACTTCGTGCTGGTTTATCTGGTATTGAACATAAGGCAGAACATTTTGAAGAAATCCACACTAACTTATTCGCTTGTACACAAGCTGAAAGAGAAGCTTTAGGTGTAGATTCTCTACCTGAAAACTTAAAAGAAGCTATTAAGAGCTTCAAGGAAGATGATTTAATGAAGGAAGCTGTTGGTGAATACCTTGCAGCTAAGATTGTTGAAGCTAAACAAGTTGAATGGGATCAATTCCGTACTGCTGTAACTGAATGGGAAATCAAGAAATATATTAAGATGTTCTAATATATAACTTTAATCAAAGGCTATAACATTAATTTTAGTGTTATAGCTTTTTTAATGTTTATAATATTAGATAATACAAAATTATAAAACTTAGGTATCTTTATTCTTTAAATTTCTCCATCTCTTAATTGAATATATTTAAAAAATTATATATAATTGACTTATTATGATTAGAATTGTTCAAAGGTGATTTGTATGAGTTTAAAAATATATAATTCTTTAACTAATAAGCAAGAAGAATTTATTCCAAAAAATAAAGATTCTGTAAATATGTACGTATGTGGACCTACTGTCTACAATTATATTCATATTGGTAATGCTAGACCTGTAATTTTCTTTGATACTCTTAAGAATTATTTAGAGTTTAAGGGATATAAGGTTAATTATGCATCTAATATTACAGATGTTGATGATAAGATTATTAATAAGGCAATTGACCAAAATGTAACTGAAAAAGATATTACTAATATGTATGAGAAAGCATATTTTGTTGATTGTACTAGATTAGGATCTCATAGACCTGATTTTGTACCACACGCTACTGAATACATTAATCAAATGATTGAATTCATTGATGAAATGTTAAAGTCAGGTTTTGCATATAGTGTTGATGGGGATGTTTATTTTAGAATTAATAAATTAGCTGAATATGGTATTCTATCTAATCAAAATAAAGAAGAACTTGAAAATGGTGTAAGAATTGATGTATCTGATAAAAAGGAAAATCCACTAGATTTTACTTTATGGAAGAAGACTGAAAAAGGTATTCAATGGGATTCTCCATTTGGTAAAGGTAGACCAGGATGGCATACTGAGTGTGTATGTATGATTGATAAGATATTCAATCATCAAGAAATTGATATCCATGGTGGTGGAATGGATTTAAAGTTCCCACATCATGAAAATGAAATTGCACAAGCTAATGCTGTATATCATCATCACTTAGCTAAATACTGGATGCATGTAGGCCGTGTTAATTTAGGTAAAGAGAAGATGAGTAAATCTTTAGGAAATGTTATATGGGTAAAGGATTTTAAAGAAGATGAATTTATGCCATATCGTTTACTTGTTATTACTACACCTTATAGAAATTCAATTGATTTTACTGATGAGTTATTTACTCAATATAAGAAGATGTATGAAAAGTTCAATAGAGCTTATAAACAAGTTATGGTATTATCTCAAGTTAATCAAGTTTCTTTAACTGATACTAATAAAGATGAATTAGCTTTATTTGAAGAATATATGGATAATGATTTAAATACTCAAAATGTATTAACGCTAGCTAATGATATCTTAAAGAAGATTAATGTTTCAGTTCGTGCTAATGATTTAAATAGTGGTGTAGTTGAGGCTAATACACTAAAGACTATATTTGATATTTTAGGTGTTAAGTTAACTTGTGTTACATTAACTAAAGAAGATATTGAAAACTATAATAAGTGGCAAGAATATAAGAAGGCTAGTGACTTTGAAAGTGCTGATAAATATAGAGCTCTACTAAGTGAGAGAGGTTTAATTTAATGGACGCACTTCAATATAATGGACTTACTCTTGCATATATTGGTGATGCAGTATACGAACTTAGGATAAGAAATTACTTATTAAGTAAGAATTTAACTAAGGTTAATGAATTACATAAAAAAGCTATAATGTATACTCAAGGTAAGAGTCAGTCTTATGCGATGCATTATTTTCTAGATAATAATCTTTTAAGTGAAGAAGAAATCGCAATGTTTAAACG
>CAVAIM010000122.1:0-3869 GCA_963588755.1 bacterium
TAAGTCTGCTTGCCCAATAGAAATTATTTGAATCCACATCAAGTGTTACATCAGATACATATTTTGGCATCTTTGATACATTAGTGTATAAAGGAATCATTGCGTTAAACGCATTAGATCCAAAACAAATCCATTCAACAGCTTTAATTTCTTCTGGTACATAATCTCTAATTTGACAAATAGCCATAACACCAGTTCTAGAAATACCAATAGGTCTATATAAAGCTTTCTTTTGATAATCACGTTCTGAATATGGGTTATATTCAGTACCTTGATAATAGCTTGATAAGATGTATTTTACATCTTCAACAGTAATCTTGTGTTCTGGAACTAAACTCCATGGAATGTTATCACTTTCAGGAGTGAAGTCAGCATTCTCACCATCCCACTTATAAGTATTAGGATTAAAGTATCTAGCCATATACCAACCACGTGGAGTATTGTATACATGGTCTGCATCAGAATGAGAACCAAATATCCAACGAGGATTAAATTCACCATTTTGATTTAAATCTAAGTGATTAGATTCGATAAATTCTTTTAAATCACTTGAACATAAGTGTTCCTTTTTATCACCGAACGCATCACTTAAATCAAAAGAATCCATACCAAATTGGTTTGGCATTAAAACATATTCTTCATCCTTAACTCTTTTTGCAATCCAATGGTGTCCTCCGATAGTTTCAAGCCACCAAATTTCATTTTCATCATTGAACGCAATTCCATTAGGTTCATAAGTTCCATACTTTTCAAGTAGAGCACCAAGTCTTAATACACCCTCTCTAGCTGAGTGAATATAAGGAAGTACTAGACATACTAAATCTTCTTCACCAATACCACCAGCTACTTCTTTTTTACCCTTACTAGCTTTTTGATACTTAACATAAGGGTCAGCACCATATACACGAGGGTTTGATGTAATAGTTTCTGTTGCAGTCATACCAACATTTGCACTATTAATACCACATGCAGCCCAAATACCATTCTTTTGGTCAATTGAAGGGCTAGCAGAATAGCTCATCGCATCTTCTTCAATCTTAATTTCAAGGTGTGCAATCTTACTCTTATAAACACTTCCACCTTTTTTCTCTTTAACAATTACAAGCTTCTTTTCATCAAAATAACCATCATCGTTTCTTGCAATCATAGTTGAACCATCATAGCTTGCTTTCTTACCAACTAATATTGTTGTACATGCCATATATTATAATCCTCCTAAATAATTAAACTATTTAAATTATATCTCAATAGTTTTAGCATTTCTATTTTTTTGCCTAACTTTTTCTACTATAAATAGCGCAAATGTTATAGCTATTACACTAGCAGGGGCTACTATATACCAACTAGTAATAACTGCGCCTTCTACAAGTGGCCCGTCTAGCTGCATCGCAACCGGAAAGTTTAGTACTTTTAATTCAAATAAACCAAATAATAGTAATATACTAAATCCTAAAGGGTAATAGAACCACTTCTTTAATGTAGGTTTAAAGTATCCAGTCATAATTGATACTATAATTAGCCAAAACATTAATGTGTGGTGTAAAAGACCTGTAATACTTCTTATATCAAAGAATCCTTGAGAACGAATATAGTAAGGATATAACACTGATAAAGGTCCACCAAACATACCTAAGTAACATATAAAATGTAGTAGTGGATTATCTTTTTTTCCAAATAATAAACTTAAAGAAAGTAGAAAACTAGTCATTCCACACCAAGATGAAGGAATGATAAATGACCAATTATATCCTTCAGTCTTATTTATAACTACTTCATAATAAGTAATAGATATTCTATTAATTAAAATTAATACAAGTAATATAGCTGCATTTATCTTAATTATAATTTTAACCTTTTTATCATCATCTTTAATATTATTTATATAATAAATACTAATTGTATAAAGTATTGCAATAAGTATTAAATATGTAATATGTTCAAATCCAAACACATTTTCTAAAATCATATAATCACATCCAGTTGTTTAATTATATCTTTTTTAATAGTTCTATACTATAGTTATGTTTATTAATATACTTAATTATTCTATTAATTCTTTTGAAATTTGAACAATTACAAATAAAACGTCTAAATTTAAAAAGGTATAATCTAATAATAGACTATACCTTAAATATTATTATTTACCCCAAACTTCTTCTGCGATCTCTTTTACAAGTTTAAGTTTTGCAAATTGTTCTTCATGAGTTAATTTATTTCCAATTTCACATGATGCAAATCCGCATTGAGGAGATAAACATAACTTATCTAGAGGATGAAATTGAGCAGCTTCATGAATACGTTTAATAACAACTTCCTTATCTTCAAGTTTAGGACTCTTTGTAGTAATTAAACCTAATACTACATAAGTGTTTTCTTTCACTTCTCTTAAGCACTCAAATGATCCACTTCTTTCATCATCAAACTCTAAGTAGAAAGCATTAACTAATTCATCTTTTAATACATATTTACTTACCGCATCATATGCACCACTTGAAGCATATGTTGAGTGGAAGTTACCACGGCAGATATGAGTGTTAATTACTAAATCAGCTGGTTTATTTAATATTACTTTATTATTTACATCAACAAATAATCTCTTAATCTTATCTAGACCTATAAAGTCAGTATTAAATACTTTAGTAGCACTCTCGTCTACTAGTAAGCCCCATGAACAATCATCAAATTGAAGGTTACGACATCCAGTTTCATAAATATCTTTAACAAACGCATTATAACATTCTACTAAATCATTAATTACTTCTAGATCAGAGTTATAATACTTCATAGTGTTAGCTCTTGCGAAAGGCATAATTAATTGTTCTAAGAATTGAGCAGGAGATGGAATAGTAAGTTTTGCAACACAAGTTTCATCTTCAAATTGTTTTAAATACTTAAAATGATCAATAAATGGATGATGTCCCTTATATTTTAGTTTAGATACTAAATAAGTATCATCAATCATTGCAGCTTCACCATGGAATGGTAGTCCATTCTTAGTCTTTGTGTGTTCGATTCCTTCAAATCCCCACATAAAATCTAAGTGCCATGTAGAACGTCTGAATTCACCATCAGTTATAACGTGATATCCTAGTTCCTTTTGTTTTTCTACTAATTCTTTAATACATTCATCTTCTACTTTAGTTAAATCACTCTTAGTAATTACTTTTTCTTCATAATCCTTACGAGCGTGCTTTAATCTTTCTGGTCTTAAGAAAGAACCTACATAATCAAATCTAAATGGTGTTTGCATTTTCTAATACCTCCAAATACTTTTTCGCATGATATTTTGCCATATCTAAATTTAAGTCTAAATAGTTACCACATTCAATAGGGCTAGCACCTGGTATTTTACCTTCAAATGAAATTATAAATTTCATACATTCTTTTGTAATCTTACAAGTGTTAACTAAATCAGCCTTACCCTTTAAAATTAAATAAAAACCAGTTCTACATCCCATAGGTCCGAAATACATAGTTATTTCAGGATACTTATTTCTAAAGAAAGTAGCGGCTAAATGTTCAATTGTATGAAGTGGTGCAGTATTTAGCACTGGTTCAAAGTTAGGACGAGTAAAACGTAAATCATAAGTAGTAAATGTAAAATTATCCATTGTATCTTCTCTTGATACATAAAGACCTGGTAAAAGAGTTAAATGGTCAACAGTAAAACTTGTAATTCTTTCCATTTCTTCTTTATATAATATGTCCTCGCATTCACTATTCTTCTCAAACCACTTTTTTGCATAACTACAAGTTACTTTTGTCTTTAAGCCTTTATCCTTAATATCTTGATAAGCTTTTTTTAATAGTTCTCCTGCAATTCCTTGTCCTCTAAGAGATTCATCAACAACAGTGTGATTAATCTCAAC
>CAVAIM010000123.1:0-3864 GCA_963588755.1 bacterium
CTTTAATTTCATCAATTGAAAAAGCCTTATTATAAACGCAAGAAAAGTCGTTTGTATAAACGACTATTCCATCGGCTAAATTATTTAAATATTCTAAATCACTTTTATTTGATAAAGAAACAATTAGCATTTTTAACACCTACTAAAATTTAAAATTACCTTTGCCTTTTCCTTTGCCCTTATGCACTTTAGCACTACCTACATTAGAAAAGTTACCATTTTGAAGATTAGTACTCATCTTCTTCATATCATCTTCAGACATATTTTGCATCTTCTTCATAGTTTTAATTTGAGTATCAAGAGCTTCTCTTAATCTATTAACTTCAGCTACACTTCTACCGCTACCTTTTGCAATACGTTCTCTACGGCTAGCTGATGTATTAATTAATTGAGGATTCTTTCTCTCTTCATCAGTCATTGAAGAAATGATACATTCCATTGTCTTGAAAGCCTTAGAATCATCAACTTGACTCATAGCTTGTTTAACTTGTTTTAATCCAGGAAGGAAACCTAAAATCTTTGAAATAGATCCCATTCTTTGAATCATCTTAAATTGTTTTAACAAGTCATTATAGTTATATTTACCAGACATTAACTTTTCAGTCATATCCATCATTTCATCTTCATCAACATTTTCACTAACAGTGTCAATTAAAGATAAAACGTCACCCATACCAAGGATTCTATCTGCAAGTCTATCAGGATGGAATACTTCGATTGCATCTAATTTTTCACCTGTAGACATTAACTTAATAGGAATACCTGTAATCTTCTTAATAGATAGGGCAGCACCACCTCTAGTGTCACCATCCATCTTAGTTAAGATACAACCAGTTAATTTTAATTGTTCATTAAATGACTTTGCAATATTAACTGCATCTTGACCAGTCATTGCGTCAACTGTAAGTAATACTTCATTTGGCTTAGCAATCTTTTCGACTCTTTGAAGTTCAGCCATTAAAGCTTCATCAATATGAAGACGTCCTGCAGTATCGATAATGATTAAATCATAATCACCCTTACGAGCTTCTTTTAAACCTTCTTCAACAATCTTTTCAGGTTTAACATTAGTACCCATTTCAAATACTGGAATTGAAGCTTGTTTACCAAGTGTTACAAGTTGGTCAACAGCTGCAGGTCTATAAATGTCTGCCGCAATTAAGAAAGGCTTCTTATTCATCTTTTTTCTATAATATACAGCCATCTTTGCACAAGCTGTAGTTTTACCAGCACCTTGTAAACCACAAGTCATAATAACAGTTGGCTTACCTTGTGAGAATACAATCTCACTAGTTTCATCACCTAAAGTAGCTTTAAGTTCTTCACGTACAATCTTAACAACTTCTTGACCTGGATTAAGACCCTTCATGATCTTTTCACCAACAGCTTTTTCTTTTACATCTTTTAAGAATTCACGAACAACTTTAAAGTTAACGTCAGCTTCAAGCAAAGAAATACGAACTTCTTTTAACATTTCATCAATGTCATTTTCGTTTAATTTACCTCTACCTGTTACACGACGTAAGGCCATTTGTAATCTTGATGATAATCCATCAAATGCCATATAATCACTCCTCAATAATTTGTGCAATAATATCTTTAACTTCTTTTATATCAGTAAGTTCTAATGCACTCTTTAATTTATTTGTTTTTTCATTTAATTTTAATTTAGATTCATAATCAACAAGTATTTTACATGTCTTGTTTATTGCGTCATAACAAGCATTTCTTGATACATTATTGTTTTCTGCAATTTCTTGCAGAGAATAATCTAAATAATAATAATCTTCAAAATAAGACTTTTGTTTTTCAGTTAATAATGAACTATAAAGTTCATATAAATTAATATAGGTCTCTCTATCTTTAATTTCCATTATTCTTTAAAAAAGTCAGCAAATAATCCATATAGATATTGTTCAATATCAAATACTTCTAGATCATCTAACTTCTCTCCAAGTCCAATAAATTTAATAGGAATACCCATTTGGTCTCTAATAGCTAAAACTATACCACCTTTTGCAGTACCATCTAGTTTAGTTAATATAATACCTGATACATTAGTAATTTCTGAGAATGCTTTAGCTTGAAGCATACCATTTTGACCGGTTGTTGCGTCTATTGTTAATAGAGTTTCACAAGGATTTCCTTCACTAGCTTCACCAATAACCTTATTAACTTTTTCAAGTTCTGCCATAAGGTTAGCCTTATTTTGAAGACGTCCTGCAGTATCGCATAATACTAAGTTATATCCTTCAGCCTTAGCTTTAGCTATCGCATCATACATAACACTTGAAGGATCACTTCCAGCTTTACGAGATACAATATCTACACCAACTCTCTTAGCCCATTCACCAAGTTGTTCAATAGCACCAGCTCTAAATGTATCACCAGCAGCAAGTAATACCTTGTAACCTTCTTTTTTATACATATGAGCTATCTTAGCTATACTTGTAGTCTTACCAACACCATTTACACCAACGAATAATACTACATTTAATTTATTCTTTGAAACATTAAGGTTTGCGTTTACTACTTCACCTTTTAAATATATTTCAAACATTTTATCAATAATAATTTCTGATAATTCTTTAGGATCAGTAATACTTTTATTCTTACATTCATCCTTTAATTCATCAATGAAATTAACAACTGTTTCAACACCAATATCAGCTTGAATAAATATTTCCTCTAGTGAATCAAATAAATCATCATCAATTTTATCCTTACCTTCTAAGGCTTCTTTTAAAGATTTAAATGCACCTTCACGAGTTTTAAATAATCCTAATTTATATTTTTCAGATTTTGATTTATCTTTTTTCTTAAAAAATGAAAAGAATCCCACGAGTTTTTTCCTCCTAAATAATACAATTCAAAATATTTTACCATATATATAAATCAATTTCAAATTGTAAGAGAAAAAGATGTGTAATTATACACATCTAATTTTGATATCTTGATTCGTAAATTTTTGTTATTTTATCTGTTAACTCATATGTTTCAAATTCATACCATTGATTTTTAGTGCCAACATGTACTACATTCATAGAATAAGTTTTCAAACCTTTATAGATGATAAGCACCGTATTATTACCATTCCAAGGTTCCGATTTTTCTAATTTAGTATTTAATATTATAGACATTATTTCATTTAATTCATTTTTATCATCTATGATAAAACCAACATAACTACCAGTATCGTTGTCATAACGAACTTCTATTTTATCTACTTCTTGAGTTAAACCTTCATATTTGCTTATATCTTTGATATAACCAACATTTTGTTTATTTAAATACCATACACCAACGATACAAAGTAATAATAATATAATAATAATCTTTCTAATTTTACTCATATACTTTAAAACCCCAACCATCTATAAATTCATATGCAAATAACTTGTTTTGTAATTGCGATAGCGCAAATATTGATAAAAAGGCGCTAGCACTTAATAAATATTTTTTCATAAATATATACCTCCCATCTACAACTTCATATTACCATTAGTAAATAGTTATGTCAATATAAATTGTAAGGGCTTACATTTATGACACAAAAAAAGTAAACACTCATTATAAATGTTTACTTTAAGTTTATTATTTATTCAAATAATTATTAACAATAGTAATTATATCATTACCATATTTTTCAATCTTATCATCTATATTTTTCTCTAATTTAGACTTTAATTCATCTAATGTTTGAGGTTTAGATAAAACAATACTATCTAGTTCAGAATTAGTAAATACCATATATGGTTTAACATGTTCTTTTCTATAGGTATTAGTTCTATATTCTTTTAGTGATTCAATTAGTGCACTATCAGGAATAACTACATCACATTTAGCTGAACAATATTCTAATCC
>CAVAIM010000124.1:0-1131 GCA_963588755.1 bacterium
TTTAAATCATTCTTACCACGCTCTATCATCATGATTGTAGCACCACCCACACCAAATAATAAACCAGTTGAATAAATAAGTGTCCACACAGGAATACCACAGGCTATTGCAGCAGAACCTAGTGAGCCTTCATATTGACCTATACACATACTATCTACTAGAGTATAGATAGTCATAATAATAGCTGAAAATAAGGCAGAAAATAAGTATTTACAATAAACTTTTTTAAGATTCATAAAGTCCTCCTATTTATCAAAAAAGGATAAGACTAAATTTTAGTCTTATCCAACAATTGCATATACAAATTTGTCCTCCGACAATATGATATTATATCGATTTCAATTTATATGTCAAGTTTTTAGTTATTATTTTCTAATTCTTCAAAATTATCAATTTTTTCTAAGTCAGCTTCAGTTAAATTATAATTGAAACTATTTAAGTTAGCTTCTAAGAATTGTTTATGGTGTGCTCCTGGCATACATACAAATTTATGTTCTAATTGCCACTTTATAAGTAGTTGTGCATTAGTACGGTAATAAGTATTAGACATTTCATTTAGAATCTTACTTTCTAAAAGTCTTTCATCTCCATGTGCAAGTGGGTATATACTCATAACTTGAATATCTTCTTTTAGAAGTCTTCTTCTGATTAACTTTTGTTGATGTAGGGGATTAAGTTCAATTTGTGCGACTTGTGGCTTAATTGATGCTGAAGACAGGATTTCATCTAATTGTTCTAAAGTAAAATTAGATAATCCAATAGATTTAATCTTATTTTCTTTATAAGCTTCTTCAAGCATTTTATATCCACTCAAGTAATTTCCTAAAGATACATCTAAAGTTAAAAGATCAATATATTCTAAATTAAGTCTATTTAGTGCTTCATCAACTAAAGAAACATTATAGCAAGTATTTGTAATTTTAGTTGATATAAATAAATTCTTTCTACCTACTTTAGAATTCTTAATTGCACGTCCGATTTCTGATTCATTTAAAAAGCTTTCAGAGGTATCAATTAATTCATATCCTAAACAAAGAGCCTCTGTAATTATTTCGTATGTATCTTCTTTTTTTAATTTGTATGTCCCAATACCTAATGCAGGTATTTTGACATTATTTGATAATGTATAAT
>CAVAIM010000124.1:1141-3838 GCA_963588755.1 bacterium
GTATAATATTGCATAATAAAATCCTTCAAGTTTTTCAAAAATAACCTAGTGGTATAAAGTATTATATAGCATTTTAGGCGATTTAACAATAAAAAAAGGAAAACGCACTTAGGCATTTTCCGACTTTTATATTATTCATGTAAAATTAATGATTTACTTGTAACTTCTTTAGGTTGTTCAATACCAAGTAACTCAAGTAGAGTTGGGCATACATCAGATAAGATACCTGATAATCTTAACTTATATGATGTATCAGTTAAAATAAGTGGAACTGGGTTTGTTGTATGAGCTGTAAATGGATTACCTGCTTCATCAGCCATCTTTTCAGCATTACCATGGTCAGCAGTAATTACTGCAACACCACCAACGCTTTCAAGTAAGCTTACAACTTTACCAACACATTCATCAACTACTTCTACAGCCTTAACTGCAGCTTCAATCTTACCAGTGTGTCCTACCATATCGCAGTTTGCATAGTTCAAAATAATTGTATCATACTTATCTGCTTTAATAGCTTCAAGAACCTTATCAGTTACTTCATAAGCAGACATTTCAGGTTGAAGGTCATAAGTTGCAACCTTAGGAGAGTTAATTAGAATTCTGTCAGCACCCTTAATTTCTTTATCAACACCACCGTCAAAGAAGAATGTTACGTGTGCATACTTTTCAGTTTCTGCAATTCTTAATTGAGTTAAACCGTGTTCTGATACGATATCACCATAAAGGTTATTTAATTTAACTTGAGGGAATGCAACTAAACCCTTAACTGAATCTGCATACTTCATCATTGATACAAAGAAAATGTTCTTTGGTGCGTGTGTTACATCAAGCTTAGGATCAGCTTCATTCTTAACTAAAGTAGCACAAGCTTCTGGGTTTGAGAAAGCTGTAGCGATTTGAATAGCTCTGTCAGGACGGAAGTTTGCGAAAATGATTGAATCATTGTCAGTAATTTGACCTTCTTCATCAACAATAAATGGTACCATGAATTCATCAGTTACACCACTTGCGTAGCTTGCTTCTACACCTGCTTTGTAAGTAGGATATACTTCAGCAGCATGAATAGTCATTGCATCATAGCTCTTTTGAATACGATTCCAGTTCTTATCTCTATCCATTGCATAGTATCTTCCTGCAACTGTTGCAACACTAATATTCTCTTGTACTGCAATCTTGTCTAAGAAAGATAGAGCACTTGTAGGTGGAACGTCTCTACCATCAAGGAATGCATGGTAGTAAACCTTGTCAAATCCATTTTGTTTACATACTTCAGCAATAGCCTTAATATGATTTACGTGAGAGTGTACTCCACCTTCACTAGCTAAACCAAAGATATGAATCTTTGAATTGTTCTTCTTTGCGTTTTCAATAGCGGCTAAAACTGCTTCATTGTGATTAAATTCACCATCTTCAATTGATTTATTAATTCTAGTTAAAGATTGGTAAACAATTCTACCTGCACCAAGGTTCATATGACCTACTTCTGAGTTACCCATTTGAGTTTCAGGTAAACCTACTGCGTTTCCTGAAGCATTGATAAATGAGTGAGGGTAGTGTGCCCATAGTCTATCAATGTTTGGTCTTTTTGCAAGACTTACTGCATTAGTGCTAGTAGGCGCATCAATACCAAATCCATCCATAATAATTAATACAACTGGTTTTTTCATATAATTCTAAACTCCTTATTTAATTCTATTGTATTTATGTATAAAATGTACAGCTATTCTTGTAGCTCTACCTATCCATTTAATTTCTGATGACATAGCTTCAGGGTAAATATCTTCATTACCCCACTTATGTGTATTTTCCCACATACCGTGCTTGCATCTTGCATCAATTAGATAATCAAGTGAAGTGTCAAACAACACTTGTTCATCTTCGGATAAATCACAATCTTCAAGTATTTGTAAGATTTCAAAGTAATCATTCTCAGGCTTCGCACTCTTTAAGAAGCTTGATAACAATTCATTATACTTAGCCTCAAGGCTAGCAAACTCATCCTTAAATTCTTCTTTTAAAAGAATACTTTGTAAGAATATCTTATATTGTTCTAAAGTAAAATAATCACTTGAAGTTTGATTTAAGAATTGATTTAGATTTCTCTTAGCTAAATCAAGTGCATTCTTATAATATTTAGAAGACTTATCACAAAATAAAATTGTATATCCTAAAATACCAAATAATAATTCATTATCATCTTCACCTTTAAAACGAACGGCACAAGCGAATTTATCATTAATTTTTTCTTTTATACTATATCTTGATCTTTTTGATAAATACTTCATAGCTCCTTCGATAAGCTCTTTAGATATCTCATCGTGATTAATATCAAGTACATTAACTTCTTTAAACATCTTTAAAGCTTGATAAGTTTGAAACACTGTTGAATTAGGATTTACATTATCAAAGTCAAGCGCATGTCCAAATCCTCCATCTTCATTAACATATAAATAAAGACTAGTCTCTAGAAATGTAGGATCTTTTGTCTCATCAAATTCATAATTAAAAAGTGCAACATCTGTATCTAGTGCTCTATTATACATTCCATCTTGGATTTCACTTAAAGCGTTACTATTTAAATATTTCAATTTTCATCACCTTAAGTATTATAGTAAATTTTTGCTTAATTTTAAAGTAAAATAATATTAATATGATATAATTTAAGTAGGTGATATTATGAACTCATATTATATAAAT
>CAVAIM010000125.1:0-430 GCA_963588755.1 bacterium
AACAAAGTGATTGAACTTAAATTTCAATGCCATTGAGAATGCCTTTGTGTATAAAAATGAAGAAGTCAAAATCTTTATTTTTAACACTAATTGATAAAAATAAGTAAAGATTTTAATAATATAGAGTGCTAATCAAGTAATCATGCTTATTGCATAATATTTTTGGTTGTGGTAAAATATGTTGCATAAGTAATTTTAATTAACAAAAAAGTGAGGATTTCAATATGAGACCAATTGATTTTATAATTTTAATAGTATCTATATGTTTAGTAGTTGTTGTATTAATGCAACAGTCTAAGGATGATATTAACGATGCTTTCTCTGGAAGCAAATCAGAATTATTCAAAAATCAAAAATCTAGAGGTATTGAATTATTCCTTGAAAGATCAACTGCTGTTTTAGCTATTTTATTTATTGTATTAGTTTTAGC
>CAVAIM010000125.1:440-3755 GCA_963588755.1 bacterium
AGCTTTATCTAAACCATTTAATCATAATATCTATGATGTTAAGAAATCTACTAAATTAGATGTTAAAGAAATTAAAATTATCATTGATGAACTTATTAGTGAGAATAAGATTCACACTAATTCTAAGGGTGATTTATTCTATATTAAATTACAAGGTAGAATTGAAATTAAAGATATGGGATTTGGCTTCATTAAGGTTGAAGGTGAAGAGAAAGAATATCATGTAAATGAGAATGATACTAAGGGAGCACTAAACGGAGATTTAGTTGAATTCTATGTACTTCCATCTAATAAATCATCTAAGCTTGATTCTGCTATCGTACTTAAAATATTAGAACATTCTAATGAATATGTATATGGTCGTCTTTGTGTTAAAAAGAATAAGAATGGTATAAGCTATTATATTGATTCTCATAAGACTGACTTTACTATTAAGGCTGAGGTTAATGAACTACATCTAAATGGTGCAATTGAAGGTAATATCGTTGTTGCAAAAATACTTGATTTTATTTCTAATAAGAAAGTTTCTTGTGAAGTAGTTAAGATATTAGGTTATAAGGATGACCCAGGTATTGAGATCAAGCTTATCGCTGAAGAACATGGTTTTGTTGTAGATTTCTCTAAAGAAACTTTAGAAGAAATCAAAACCATTCCTAATTCTATTAATAAAGAAGACTTTAAGACAAGAAAAGATTATACAGAACTACCTATTATTACTATTGATGGTAATGATTCTAAGGACTTTGATGATGCAGTATATGTTGAACGAGTAAAAGATGGTTATAAGTTAATTGTATTAATTGCGGATGTTGCATATTATGTTAAGGAAGGTTCTGCCTTAGATAAAGATGCATATTCAAGAGGTACAAGTTGTTATTTAGCTAATTCAGTTATACCAATGCTTCCACAAAAATTATCTAATGGTATCTGTAGTTTAAATGAAGATGTATATAGATTAGTAAATGCTTGTGAAATGTATATAGACTTTAAGGGTAGACTTACTAACTATGAGTTATTTGAAGGTATAATGAAGTCTAGACACAGAATGACTTATGAGAATGTTAATAAGATGTTTGCAGGAGATCAAGAAGTCATATCAAAATATCAAGATATATATCCTATGTTACTAGATATGAGTGATTTAGCAACTATTATTAGACGTGATAGAACTAAGAAGGGTGCAATTGAGTTTGAGACACCTGAATATGAAGTAAAACTAGATGAGGCAGGTGAACCAACTGAGTTTAAACTTAGAACTCGTGGTGAAGCTGAAATGATGATTGAAGACTTCATGTTAAAGTGTAATGAAACTGTTGCATATCACTTAAATATATCTAATCTACCTTGTTTATATAGAGTACATGAAACACCAGATGAAGATAAGGTTATTAATGTATTTAAACTTATTAATAATTTAACAGGACATAATGTAAAGATTCCTAAGAACGGAATTGAACCTATGGACATTCAACAAGTTATGAATCAAGTTAAAGATTCACCTTCATATCTTGCGATAAACACACTTATGTTAAGATCAATGAAGAAAGCAAGATATTCTGATGAATCTCTAGGTCACTATGGTCTAGCACTTGTCTACTATTGCCACTTCACATCACCTATTAGAAGATATCCTGATTTAGTAGTTCATAGAATATTAAAGAAATTAATATTTAATACTAAGAACTTTGAAAAAGAATATAATCATTTTGAAGAGTTCTGTCATTATGCAGCACTTGATACATCTAAGAGAGAAAAAGCTTCTATTGAAACTGAAAGAGAAGTATTTGATATGTTAGCTGCTAAATACATGTCACACCATGTTGGTGAAGAGTTTGAAGGTATTGTATCTAGTGTTACTGGTTTTGGTATGTTTGTGCAATTATCTACAGGTATTGAAGGATTAGTTCATGTAACTAATATGTATAATAGATATTATTATAATGAAGCTAATATGACTCTTGAATCTAAGGGTAAGTCTTTTAAGATTGGTGATAAGGTTAATATTAAATGTATTAATGTATCTGTTAAAGAGCGTAACATTGATTTTATGTTAGTAGATGATTATAATAAATTTGTCGAAGAGGGATATATCGATGGAGAAGAATATAGTAGAGAATAAGAAGGCTTACCATGATTATTTTATTGAACAAAAGATAGAATGTGGTATTAAGCTTACTGGTACTGAGATTAAAAGTATTAGAGAACATAAATGTAATATTAATGATTCTTATGCGATTATAAGAAATGGTAAATGTGAAATCTTGAATATGCATATTGCAAAATATGATTTTGGCAATATCTATAATCATGATGAAACACGTACTAGAGAATTATTACTACATAAACACGAGATTATTAAATTGTTTAATAGAGTACGTCTTGATGGAGAAACTCTAGTTCCTTTAAGAGTATACTTAAAGGAAGGACTTTGTAAGGTTGAAATTGGAGTTTGTAAGGGTAAGAATAATCGTGATAAACGTGATGATTTAAAGAAGAAAGATGCAGAAAGAGATATTAGAAAGACTTTAAAAGCTAAAAATAATTTTTAAATTATCTTGAATTTAAATTTAATTAATATATAATACTATACGGTTAATTAGTATAGTATTAATATGGGGATGTTTTAGGATTCGCCAGGATTAATGAAGGTTTATAAGCATGTGAAGGTTGCTCTTCTAAAAAAGCCGAGGTTTAAATTAACCGCAAACACTAATTTATTCGCAACTCGCTCTCAAGCAGTTGCATATGCTTGCTAATATATAGCGCAGGCTGGCTTATTTAAGTTTTCCTTTGACTTACTTAATGCCTCAGTTTAGAAGGATATATTTTATAGTTGCTTTTCTAAATTATAAAATGAATTTAATAGAAATAGATTAAGATTTTACTTGTTTATTCATAGATCTTAGTTGAAGTTTTTGAATAAAATAAACATGTAGAAATTAAAGTGGATTTAGTTTTGTACAGGGGTTCAACTCCCCTCATCTCCACCAAATGGAACAAAAGTAGAAGATTGCCACATAATAGGAATATACTATGTACCTGGTCACTTCGTTGTAAGGGCACAAATGAGTGTCCGTAATAGAAAGAAGAAAGAGTAGCGAAAGCTACTTTTTTCTTTTAGCACAAATGTGTCCAGCAAAAAGCCACAAATGTGTCCGGTAAAAAACCACAAATGTGTCCGATAAAACACCACAAATATGTCCAATTGAAATTGACATAGGTGAATAAGTGAATAAAAATAATGATGGTAATGATTATGGTAAATTATAGAAAAAGAATTGCAGATTCGTTATTAGAATTAAAACTTCAATCTTT
>CAVAIM010000126.1:0-3725 GCA_963588755.1 bacterium
CTTTAGTATTGTAATCTATTCATCACTTATTTGTGAAATTATAGTATTAGTACTATTAATTATAGGAGGAGTAAGATAATGTCTACAAGCTTAGCTAAATCACATTCTAAATGGTCTAATTTTAAATTAACATTGAAATCCCTACTTCTTGTAATATCATTTAATGCTTTATGGGTAATACTTCTTTATAAAGATGAATTAACAAATATCCAAAGTTTTATGTTCTCTTTAGTATTAGTAATAGATTTACTTATATTAAATCTTTGTATGATTAGTTTTAGAAAATTTAAGCGTTAATAAATAAAAGACTTTGAACATATAAGTTTAAAACACTTATAATCAAAGTCTCTTTTTATTTATTCACCTACAACTACAATCTTATATCCTTTATCAAGTACATCTTCAACTATACCAGGAATATAAAATGAAGCGCTTGTTCCATCTTCTATAGTATCATAGTGTATACCAAATAAGCTAATAGCTTCTATATGAGAGTATATACCTAGAGGATTATTTAAAATATCATATACCTCAACTAAATCATTAACCTTAACAAGTCCTGTAACAGGCCCTGAAACTAGTTCATCTTTAAATCTTTCTACTTTAATATAATTAGTCATTCTTCTTTTCCTTATCAAATAAGATACTTATCTTATTAGGATATGTATCAGTCTCATTATAACTATAGGCTAGATATACACTCATCTCTGTACCCTTTTTAGTAACTATATCTACTCTTTGACTAGTAACATTATCTTTTAAAAGCTCAACTACAGCTTTCTTAGTTAACTTCTTAGCTCCACATGCGTTCTTTTGTATTGATACTTTACATGATGAGTTATCACACTTGAACGCGTAGTTTGTTTCAATAATATGCCCACTATTACAAATAGGGCACTTACATAAAGACTTGAGCTTCTCTTTTAAATCTTCTGTTTCTTTACAAGAATCAACATTAGATTCAAAATTAAAATCAATAATGTTAGGATATTGTTCACTCTCTTTATATTTATAAGTCATTTGAGCTTCAAAGTCTTTACCACTTTGTGACTTACACAACACTTTTGTTGTAGTATATCCTAGGGTTAATAGTTCTAAAGCTTGAGTCCTAGTTATTAATTTAGCCCCACGTGCATTCTTAAATATAAATACCTTACATTGTTTATTAGTACATGTATACCCTTTTTCATTCTCAATTATAAAGCTCTTACAATTAGGACAAGTACAAATACTTGAATCTTTCAATCTAATTAAGTTTAAATCTACTTGTTTAACTTTCGATACAAAGCATGACGCAAGATTATTAATCTCTTCTAAGAATTCATCACAAGTATATTTTCCCTTAGATATTTCATCTAGTTTTTGTTCAAAGTAAGCAGTTAATTTAACAGATTTAACACTTTCATCAGGAATTAAATCAATAAGCTTAATACCCTTATCAGTAGGCTTAATGTACTTCTTTTGATAATCTTCTATTAAACCTCTTTCTTTTAATTCCTTAATTATTGAAGCTCTTGTAGCTTCAGTACCTATTCCCTCAATCTTCTTTAAGGTATCCTTATCCTGTTTTTCTTCTACATACTTAACAGGATTTTTCATCATCTTAATCAATGTACCTTCAGTAAAACGAGTAGGTGCACTAGTTGTACCTTCTTCAAGATTTAGTTTTTCAATAATTACTGTATCATCTTTATTAATTGATACAAAGTTCTTATCTTTCTTCTTTGTCTCTTTTTTACCATAAGTATAAGCACTTCTATGTCCTAAATAAGTACAAGCTTCAAAGGTAGATTCAAAAGACTCGCCATTTTTAGTAAATACTATTCTTTGTTTCACTATCTTTGCGTCAGGCAAAAATGCGGCTAAAAAACGCTCAACAATAGCCATGTAAACATGAAGTTCATCTAAAGATAACTTCTTTATATAATCAATATTTACTTTTAAAGAAGTAGGAGTTAGAGCTTCATGGGCACCGATATCTTTTTTAGATATCATTATAGGATTAATCTTATAATTATTAGTTTTAATCTCATTAACTATATCTTTATGTACTGCAAGATTATCTAATATAGGATTTAATTTATTAGCTAATTCTTTAGATATATGATTCTCATCAGTTCTAGGATATGTTATAAGCTTATGCGTTTCATATAAAGCTTGACATGTATTTAGTACATCAATAGCCTTCATATGATATCTTTTATCCATATCTACTTGTAGATCAGATAAAGAATATAACATCTTAGGCTTTTCACTCTTTTCAGTCTTACTAGCCTCTACAACCTTAGCCTCTCCTAGACCAATTTTTTCAATCATCTTTAAGGCTTCATCTTTATTTAAGAATCTATTTTGATCTAGAGATTCATTAATATAATTACCATCAATAGTTTCTGAGTTAGCGCTAGCATTTGCCACAATCTTATAGAAGTTAGATGGTTTAAAATTAAGAATTTCTTTTTCTAAATCAACAAGTATTGAGAGTGTTGGTGTTTGAACACGACCTATAGGATATATTGTCTCTTTCCCACCAAACTTACAAGTCATAGCGCGTGTTGCGTTAAGTCCGATAATGTAGTCGGCATAACTTCTACCTTTACCCGCAAAATATACATTATTATATTCTTTCTCATCTAATCTAGTTTTAAAAGATTCAGCTATACCTTCCTCAGTTTGGCTTTCAAGCCACATACGAGTAATTCTTAATACCTTAGGACGAGAATACTTATAAAGATTTCTAAATATTAAATCTCCTTCTCTATCTGAGTCACAGGCGTTAACTATTTCGCTTACTCTTGAGTCATGCATTAGTCTATTTACTATTTCGTATTGTTCTTTTACAGATTCAGATACTTTTAAAGGTATATCTTTAAATTTAAAAGGTAGAGTATTTAAATACCATCCTCTATATTTATCATCAATTTCTCCTGGCATTTTAAGTGTTAATAAATGACCTATACAATGAGTATATATAAAATCCTTACCCTCAATATAGCCTTTATATCTTTTAGTTTGACTTGATTCTAATTTCGCATCAACTATATTTTTCATTACACTAGGTTTTTCGGCTATTATTAATATCACTATATATCACCTCACACTATAATATAGAAAAAATTAATGATTTTACTCATTAATTATTCACTATATTCTTTAAACTTAAAATGTAAAAGAGTTTGTTCAGAATCATAAAGTCTAAATAAATCTCCTCTATTTTGGAAATCAATTGGTCTCATAATTTCCATATCCATTGCGTTAAACGCATCAATTTGCTTAAAAATTACTGTCGTACTTGTCTTTATTTCACTGGTTAAATTATTTAGTGATACTACTATAAGTTTTTCATTAAAATCAAAATTTAGCGCTACATAATCTTCTTCAACGCTATACTCATAAGAGAAACTTTCTACATGATCTAGGCTAAATTCTAAAAGTTCAAACTTATTGTACTCAACACTTTGTTTTAATCTATCAATCTCTTTTAAAGTAAATTCATATAATTGTTTATTATTAGCTTCATCAAGTACTAATTTAAATCCATCACGGGCTACAATCATACACTTTAATGCTTGTTCAATATCCTTCTTAAATCCATTACCTGTTTCGTACATTTTAGAGTATCTTAAAAGTACTTCCATAAACAAGTTTTCTTTCATATTTTGATTTATGTATCTAGTATAATACTTATCATATAATGGCTCTAGATATTCAATCGCATACTTATAATC
>CAVAIM010000127.1:0-3686 GCA_963588755.1 bacterium
ATCTAATGCATCTATTGATTTATCTAAGGTTGATTCTACTTATAGTTATTTAAAACCACTAAACTTAAAGTTTGTACCAGTTTCTCCTAGCCTTGTAGGATTTAAATCAAATTTAAAGAATATTAATATACTTAAAGGTTATAGATCTAAAAGTATTGTTAGTATGTATCAAGAATCTAATTTAGTATTCAAAGAATTTGGTGAAGTTATATTTAAAGAAGACGGAGTATCAGGTATAGTTTTAATGAATGCTTCTCATTATTATGAAGAGCATGATAAGATATATTTAAATTTACTTCCAAATATTGAGATTAATGAATTTAAATTTAAAGCTAGTTCAAGAAAGAAGATTAATTCTAATATTGAATACTTTTTATCTGGTTTAATTCACCCAACGCTCATTAATTATTTAAAAAAAGAAAATATTTTAGATATTGATAAAATCGTTGAAAGATTAACTAATTTTGATGTTAAAGTAGTATCTACTTATTCAATGAAAGAAGCTCAAGTATCTAAGGGCGGAATTGATATATCTGAAATTGATGATAATTTTAAAATAAAGAAATACACAAATATCTATGCACTAGGTGAACTTCTTGATATAAATGGAGTATGTGGTGGATATAATTTAATGTTTGCATTTACAAGTGCATTAGTTTTAGGAAAGGAGATTAAGAGATTATATGAAGATAAAAATAACTAATTTTAAGGTATCTTTAAATAATAGAAATCAAGAATTATCTAATCTTTTATGTAAAGAATATAAAATTGATTCTAAAGATATTAATCATATTTATGTATCTAAAGAGTCAGTAGACGCAAGACATAAAAATAAGATTACTATTTCTTATAATTTAATAGTAGATATTAATCCCCTAATTTATCCTAAACTTGAAGGTAAAGCTGGAATTGATATATATAATGATGAAGAGATAAAACTTGAATATCCTACATATACATTTAGTGATAGACCAGTTATCGTAGGATTTGGTCCTTCGTCTATATTTGCAGCACTTTACTTAACACGTTGCAATGCTAAACCAATCATTCTAGAGCGTGGCAGTGCAATGGATGAGAGAGTTAAGGATGTAGAAGACTTCATCAATAATAAGAAGTTAAATATTAATTCTAATATTCAATTTGGTGAAGGTGGAGCTGGTACATTTAGTGATGGTAAACTTACTACTAATGTAAAAGATAAGTTATTAACTTTTGTTATTCAAGAATTTGTAAATTATGGTGCTCCACGTGATATCTTATACGAATCTAAGGCACATATTGGTACTGATTATTTAAGAAAAGTAATTAAAAATATGCGTCTTGATATGGAGTCTAAAGGTGCAACTTTCTACTTTAATACTAAGTTTGAACGCTTTGAAGAAAATAATGATGAATTAACAGTTTACACAACAGGAAAGAATGAACTAAAACTAACTACAAAACATTTGATTTTAGGACTAGGTCATTCAGCACGTGATACTATTAAAGAATTATATAATAGTGGGATTAAGATGGAAGCTAAAGCTTTCTCTATGGGTGTAAGAATTGAACATAAGCGTGAAAAGATAAATGAAATACAATATGGTAAAGCGGCTAAGATTTTACCTCCTGCAAGTTATAAACTTGTAGCTCATTTAGATAATGGTAGATCTTGTTACTCATTCTGTATGTGCCCAGGTGGTACGGTAATGGCTTCAGCTAGTGAAGAGAATAGTATTGTAACAAATGGTATGAGTTATTATGCAAGAGATTTAGAAAATTCTAATGCAGCATTACTTGTAAATGTTGAACCTAGTGATTATATAAAGACGTCTATTCTAGATGGACTTGATTATCAAGAATATTATGAGAAGAAAGCTTATGAGATCTCTAAAGACTATAAGGCTCCTATTAATCTAGTTAGGGAGTTTTTAGCAAATTCAGTAGCCAGCGAAGTTAGAAGTGTAAAACCAAGCTATCCTATGGGTTATACATTTGCAAGCTTTGATTCTTGCTTGCCAGATTATGTTGTAGAATCTTTAAGAAAAGCTATTCCCTTATTTGATTTAAAGATGAAAGGATATAATGATCCTGATGCAGTGTTAACTGGAGTTGAGACTAGATCTAGTTGTCCTGTTAGAATTTTAAGAGATGAGAGAAGAGTTTCAAGTAATAAGATGATATATCCTATAGGTGAGGGTGCAGGGTATGCCGGTGGTATCTCAAGTGCAGCCTTAGACGGATTAAAGACAGCTCTAGAAATTATGGGCTTAAATAAGGAAAGTGTTTAGTATGGATAATTTTATATTAGTATTAGATATTATTGGTGCAATTGCGTTTGCTTATTCAGGTGTAGTAGTTGCGATAAGACATAAGATGGATTTATTAGGAGTAGTTTTATTAGGATGCATTACAGCTTGTGGTGGAGGTTTCTTTAGAGATATTGTATTAGGTAAATTTCCTGAAAGTTTATTTGATACACCAAACTATGAACTTATTGCAGCATTCTCAACTTCACTCGTTTTATTTATTATTTTCTACTTCACACCTGATTTATCATTCTTTGAAAAACATTGGTTTAAAACAAGTGTTACGATTGCAGATGCATTAGGCTTAGGAGTATTTGTAATAATGGGTGCAAATGTAGCGTTAAAAGAAACTACAAATTGGTTTATGGTTACTTTTCTAGCTACCCTTACAGCTATCGGTGGCGGTATGTTTAGAGATTTACTTTCTATGAGAATACCTGTAATTTTTTCAAAACACATCTACTGTGTAGCTGCAATCATGGCTTCCCTTCTTTACTACATTATGTATTTAAATGGATGTAACTTATATGTAGCGACTATCATTACTATTGTATTTATTGTAGTAGTTAGAACACTTGCATATAAATTTGAGATTAATTTACCTCAAGTAAACTTACTAAATAAGAAACATGATAAAAAAGTAAGTGAAGAAGAATATATTAATTAGTATTTAACTAGTTACTTTTAAGTGATATAATTAATTTGTAATTTTTGGAGGAATTAAAATGAAAGATTGTAATTGTGCATATTGCATGAAAGATGAAAATCCAAGTCTTTATAGTGCTTTTGGATATTTCTGTGTAGAACTTGAGACATCAAATGTTTACGTATTCCGTGAACAAAGCCACAAAGGAAGATGCATTGTAGCTTATAAGGATCATGTATCTGAAATGGTTGATATTAGTGATGAAGAACGTAACGCATTCTTTAAGGATGTAAATACTGTTTCAAAGGCTATCCATGAAGTATTTGGACCAGATAAAGTTAACTATGGTATGTATGGAGATACTGGTAAACATTTACATGTTCACTTATGCCCTAAGTATAAGGATGAATATGAATGGGGTGGAGTATTCCTTATGAATCCACATCTAAAAGATTTAACTGATGAAGAATTAAAACCTATTTCTGATAAGTTAAAAGAAGCTATCTTACGTTTAAATAAATAAATTTTTAAAATATTAGAATGCATTTTTGCATTCTTTTATTTTTGTCTTTCATTAGTTCAAGTTTTATGATAAAATATTTTTAGTTATGAATAAAATTCGTAAAAACTTAATAAATTTATGAAAGGAGACATCCATTTATCGCTTTTTGTTCGAGAATGGATTTATTTAGAATGAGTAAAATTAATTTTGTCTCACTTGGCGGATGTCAAGAACTAGGTAAGAATCTTTA
>CAVAIM010000128.1:0-3642 GCA_963588755.1 bacterium
GAAGTTGGTAGAAGATTTTCAATAGGAGTATTTTCTATATTAAATTCAATACGTTCACTTGATGTGTCACCATAAATTCTATCTTTTAAGTCATCGATACCTTGTTCTTTAGCTTTAAGTTCATAACCTGTTGCAACAATAGTTACAACTAATTCATCACCTAAATCCTTAGAAATTGTAATACCTCTAATAACATTTAAGTTTCTGTCGCAGCAATTTCTAACCTCGCTAACAATATTATCAACTTCAAGCATACCAAGGTTTTCATCAGCAGAAATGTTAATGATACAGTCAGTAGCACCTTCAATAGTAACTTCTAGTAAGCGAGAACTAATAGCCTTTCTTGCAGCTTCAATAGCTCTATTAGGACCTTTAGCAACACCAATACCCATTAAAGCTGTACCTTTATCACGCATTACAGTATAAACGTCAGCTAAGTCAATGTTTTCAGTTTGAGGTAAATTGATAATTTCCGCAAGACCTTGAACAGCTTGTCTTAATACGTCATCAGCTTCTCTTAAGCATGCTAAATAAGGAGTATTTGGATCTGACATATCAATTAGTTTTTGGTTAGGAATAACAATTAGAGTATCAACATATCTTCTCATTTCTAGAAGACCTTGTCTAGCATTTTCTCTACATTCAGGTCCTTCATGATTGAATGGTTTAGTACAAACACCAATAGTTAAAATACCTAATTCTTTTGCAAGACGAGCTACAACAGGAGCTGCACCTGTACCAGTTCCTCCACCCATTCCAGCAATAATATATACCATATCAGCGCCTTCAATTTCTTTTCTTAGGTCATTTTCAGATTCTAGCGCTGCATTATATCCAACCTCAGGTTTAGTACCAGCACCAAGACCTCTAGTTAATTTGCAACCAATTTGAATTCTACGATCAGCATTTGACATACGTAAATCTTGAACGTCAGTATTTACAGCGTAATAAACTACACCACGAACATCATAGTTAATCATTCTGTTAATAGTTTTATTTCCACATCCACCTACACCAAATACTTTGATGACTGGTTTCTTATCAAATTTATCTTGTTCTTCATTAAAAGTCATAAGTATCCCTCCTTTAAAAATTGTAAAGTCTATATTTATTTTATAATATAGACTCTTAAATATCAATATTGCAAAAGAAAAAATCTCCCAGTTTCCCAAGAGATTTCTTCCTTTGTTATTTAATTATTACATACTTTCATGAATAGTACGTGAAATAACGTCATCTTGTTGTTCCTTAGTTAACTTAATGAAGTTTACAGCATAACCAGAAACACGGATTGTTAATTGTGGATACTTTTCAGGATGAGCTTGAGCATCTAATAAAGTATCTCTGTTGAATACGTTTACGTTTAGATGGTATCCACCGTCAGATACATAACCATCTAACATTTTAACTAAATTATCTTCTCTTTGTGACATAATATAATATCCTCCTATAAAGTTAATTAGTCTTCTTTACCTAAAGCATTTGGTGTGATAGCGAATGTGTTAGAAATACCGTCTTTTGAGTTGTCATAGTTTAACTTAGCAACTGATTCAAGAGAGGCAAGAGCACCATGAGTATCACGTCCGTGCATTGGGTTTGC
Source organism: bacterium (assembly GCA_963588755.1). Lineage (GTDB taxonomy): Bacteria > Bacillota_I > Bacilli_A > Acholeplasmatales > Anaeroplasmataceae > JAEELC01. The sequence goes on from CAVAIM010000128.1 coordinate 1,601, forward strand.
ACCTGGAGCAAGAGGTTGACCAGCCTTACGACCATCTGGAGTATTACCAGTCTTCTTACCGTATACAACGTTAGAAGTAATAGTTAAGATTGACATAGTAGGTTCAGAATTTCTGTAAGTGTGGTGCTTACGAATCTTGTTCATGAATGTGTCAACTAGCCAGCTAGCTAATTCGTCAGCTCTGTCATCGTTATTACCATACTTAGGGAAGTCTCCTTCAACGTTGAAGTCTGTAACAACACCTTCAGCATCTCTGATTGGAGTAACCTTAGCATACTTAATAGCTGATAAAGAGTCAGCAGCACATGATAAACCAGCAATACCTGTAGCGAAGAAACGGTGAACTTGAGAATCATGAAGACCCATTTCTAATGCTTCATATGAATACTTGTCATGCATGTAGTGAATTAGGTTTAATGTATTTACATATACATCAGCAAGCCAATCCATCATGATTTCATACTTGTGCATAACTTCTTCGAACTTTAATGGTTCATTTGAAGAGATAGGTTGGAATTCAGGTCCAACTTGAACATGCTTACCAGTGTTCTTATCAAGTAATAATTCATCCTTACCACCGTTGATAGCGTATAATAAGCACTTAGCTAAGTTAGCACGAGCACCGAAGAATTGCATATCCTTACCAACTCTCATTGAAGATACGCAGCAAGCGATACAGTAGTCATCACCCATGTTAGGTCTCATTAATTCATCTGATTCATATTGAATTGATGAAGTTGTGATTGAAATATGAGCGCAGTATCTCTTGAATTCAACTGGAAGTCTCTTTGACCATAAAACTGTTAGGTTTGGTTCTGGAGCTGGTCCTAGGTTTTCTAGAGTATGAAGAACACGGAATGAGTTCTTAGTAACTAATGATCTACCATCAGTTCCCATACCTGCGATTGATTCAGTTACCCAAGTTGGGTCTCCTGAGAATAATTCATTGTATGATTGAATACGTGCGAAACGAACCATACGAAGCTTCATAATGAAGTGATCCATTAACTCTTGAGCTTCAGTTTCAGTTAATACACCATTCTTTAAATCTCTTTCGATATAGATGTCAAGGAATGTAGAGTTTCTACCGATTGACATAGCTGCACCGTTTTGATCCTTAACAGCACCTAGGTAACCGAAGTATAACCATTGGATTGCTTCATGAGCATTTTCAGCTGGTCTTGAAATATCGCAACCATATTGAGCAGCCATAGCAACTAAAGCCTTTAAAGCTTTAATTTGTTCAGAGATTTCTTCTCTGTCTCTAATTCTTTCTTCAGTCATTTCACCGCAGATTAATGACTTGTCGAATTCCTTTTGGTCGATTAAGTGCTTAACACCATATAGAGCAACTCTACGGTAGTCACCAACGATACGACCACGACCGTATGTATCAGGTAAACCTGTTAAGATGTGAGCTGTACGAGCAGCACGCATTTCTGGAGTATATGCATCGAATACACCGTCATTGTGAGTCTTACGATACTTTAAGAAGAAATTCTTAATAGTTTCGTCGATTACATAACCATATTGTTCAGCAGCTTGGCAAGCCATACGGATACCACCATTTGGCATGAATGCTCTCTTTAATGGCTTATCTGTTTGAAGACCAACAATCTTTTCAAGGCTTTGGTCAATATAACCTGGCTTATGTGAATTAACTTGGCTTGGATTGTCGATATCGCAATCTAAAACACCATTGTTTTCACGTTCTTGCTTCATTAATTCAAGAACTTCGTTCCAAAGCTTTGTTGTAGCTTCAGTAGGTCCAGCTAAGAAACTAGCATCACCTGTATATTCAGTATAGTTTTTTTGAATGAAGTCTCTAACATTAATTTCGTTAGACCACTTACCTGGGATAAATCCTTCCCATGCTTTGTTCATAATAAAGTACCTCTTTCTTGTTCTATATAAAAATATATAAACTATTTGGTAATATCTTTACCATTTGTAATTATATGCTAGTTCAGGTAATATTTCAAGTAAAATCACTCGATATGTTGATATAATTATAATGAAAAAACTCTCAGTCTTTAAGGGAC
>CAVAIM010000129.1:0-3627 GCA_963588755.1 bacterium
AGAACATGTATTTAAATATGCAACTATGTGTGTATTTATGGATATTGTTCAAGATTACATGCTTGTAAATGGTTTAGAAATCATGGATTGTTTGAATGAAGCAACAAGAAATCAAGACAATTTCTATACTAGAATGTATAAAGATATAGTTCTATTTGGTAAAGATTTATATGAATCTATTTCAGGTAAAACAGCTAGTAAAGATTTCATTAAATTTGATTCTAAGAAAATGAACGTAAGAGCCGCAAGAATTTCTGAATTTAATAATGATAATGGTGTTTGTGAAGTATATGCAGATCCGAATGGAAAATACCATAGACTTGAGTATCCTTCAAAGCAAACCTTCTTTACAAATGTAGGAAATGACGCGGTTAAATCAATTAAGATTATGGAACAATATAATTTTGATAGAGAAGCTCAAATTAAGGGATTATATAATATAGCTTTAAAATATAGAACATTACAAGAAATTCAAAATGATTGGATTTGGCCATTCAAATATTTAAGAAAACGTTACTGGAAAATTAACGACAAGCTTAACGAAATTAAAGATGCTGTAAGAGCTTCTAATTCAGATATATTTAATGAAATTACTAAAGATGAATTTATCGCATATATGAAGGGTGAACAACAAGTTAAGCCTCTATGGAACTTAAATACTAAATTCTTTGCAGACTTCAATACTGCAAAAATCAATAATGTAGTATTTGAAAGTGTAAGAAATGATTTAGAAGCTTCTTATGAAAAGAATATTAATATAAATCCAATTCATGTAGAAGAAGTTGAAAAAGACTTAGAAGTTAGACAAGACCATGTACGTTCTAATTCTGTTGATTATGATTTAAATAGACCACATTTAGATTCGTCTATTGAGAATGAAAAGGATGAAAACTTGAATAAAGTTAACATTAATGTTGATGAAGTTGGTAAAAGATATGTTGGTTTTATTGATGATACATCTTCTGAAGAACATGGAATGGAAACTGATTCAGAACAGTCTATTTATGTAGGTAATAAGAAAGATTCTGAAGACAGTAGTGAGTCTGAAAAGAGTGATGAGAGTTTCACTAGTCACAATACACAAGATATAGAAAGACAATTAAAGGCACCAAGATATCGTACTGATAGTGAGATTTCAGATCCTTTCATACATGAAGAAACATCTAAGGATAATGAATCATCATTATAATTAATTTTTAGGAAGGTGTTATGCCTTCCTAAATCTTTATATATTAAATTGATAATAAGACTTAAAAGGTGTAAAATAAGTCGATTATTAAAGGAGATAAATATAATATGGAATTACCATTCAAGATTGATTTAAATAATAAGGTTGTAGTTATTACAGGAGCCGGTGGTGTAATATGTTCTCACCTAGCTAAGGCTATTGCCGAATGTGGTGCTAAGGTAGCTCTACTTAACTTACATAAGGAAAAAGCTGATAAGGTTAAAGATGAAATTACTAAAAATGGTGGAATAGCACAAAGTTATGCATGTAATGTAACTGACAAAGCTGACTTAGAAAGAGTACATCAAGAAGTATTAAAAGACTTCGGACCATGTGATATTTTAGTTAATGGTGCTGGTGGAAATAGTCCTAAAGCTAATACTGATGTAGAATATGCTGAACTAGATAATATTGATTCAGATACTAAGACTTTCTTTGATCTAGATGAAGAAGGAATTGATTTTGTATTTAATCTTAATTTCTTAGGTTCTCTACTTCCATCTCAAGTATTTGCACGTGACATGGTAGCTAGAAGCGGATGTTCTATTCTAAACATCTCATCAATGGCTGCCCTACTTCCTCTTACTAAGACTGTTGCATATAGTGCTGCAAAGGCTTCAATTGATAACTTTACTAAGTGGTTATCTACTCACTTTGCACATCTTGGTATCAGAGTTAATGCAATAGCTCCAGGATTCTTTAGAACAACTCAAAACGAGACTCTATTATTTAATCCTGATGGAACAATGACTCCTCGTTGTGAGAAGATTATTAAGGCTACTCCAATGAATGAATTAGGTAAGGTAGAAGACTTAGTAGGTGCTACTCTATTCTTAATCTCAAGCGAAGCTGCAAGATTTGTAACAGGTATAACTCTTGCAATAGACGGCGGATTCTCAAGCTATAGCGGTGTTTAATTAAATAAGCATTCAAAAATGGTACTAGTTTTCTAGTACCATGATTTTTTTATTTATTTAGTAATTCTTTAATATATTTTAAACTTGATTCCATCTTATCTTTAGGACATCCTTCAAAGATAAGCACTGCATTTGGTGTTTCTTTTTTAGCTTGAGACACAATATATTCTAAATCCATTAGACCTTCACCAAGACCTACTTGTTTAAGTTTGTTGTTTTCGCTGTCATATATAAAATCTTTTAAATGATAAATTACAATCTTATCTTTAAAATACTTAATAGATTCATCTAGCATAAAGTGTTGAGTTTCTACGTCATACTTAGATACATCTAGATAATTAAAGATATCAACAGTAACCTTAACGCACCCGTTATCGATTGCTGTAACTAAACGATTTAATTGTTTAGGCTCATACATACAGTGTCCGTATGCACCTTCTAATGCGATATTTGCATTATGATCTTTAGCGTAATTTGCAAGTTCACCAAAGATTCTAATATCTTCGTTTAGTGCGTCCTCAGTTCTGTTTAGAGGATTATAAGTCCATTTATCATCATTAAATGATCCTGTCTCACTACCTACATATTTAGAATCAAATAGTGAAGTATAAGTGATATATTCCTTGAAGCGCTCGATATTATCAGCTACTAATGCTTTATTAGAATGAACAGGATTGAAATAAGCTCCTAACATAGAAACTTCAATTCCTTCTTGCTTAAATGCTTTAGCACATTCTTTCAAGGCTTCTTGATCAATTGTATGAGCTTTAGAATCAAAGCCTTCAATTGCCTTATATAAAACTAATTGAACTCCATCGAATCCAATCTCTTTTGTACGTCTTGCAAGTTCACTTGCGTTACTTTTTCCTAAGTCATGTACTCTTACTGAAACTTTCATTTGAATAACTCCTTTTTTCAATGTATAATGATTTCGTTATATGTTTATTGTATCACAATAGACGGAGGAAAAGTATGAATTTTTGGGAAGAATTTTATAAAAAGTATATTGGCTATGGTGAATATCAAACAAATTCAAATATGAATAGATTTGGTGGTGTGTTTTCTCCATATCATATCATAATTTCAACTATACTTATTTTGTTTATAATAATATTTACAAAGAAGACCTGGAAAAATACACAATCTGAATTATTTAAAAAACAAAGAGTAATTTCATGGACCATGTTAGTGCTTGAAGCATTTAGATTTATTTGGTATCGGATATTCCAAGGTTTCTGGTATTTTAAATATGATTTATGTAATTTAATATGTTTATTTATGCCTATATTTGTACTTAATAAAAATAGAAATACTTCTTTAATGTGGGCTGCAGTAGCCTTCTATGGTGGAGGCGCAGTACTATTATATCCATATGGTATTTTTGCAGCATTTAATGGTGTACATATTGTAACTATTCAATCAATGGTAAGCCATGGATTAATGGTTTTAACAAGTATTAATCTAGTTAGAATGTATAAAATA
>CAVAIM010000130.1:0-3578 GCA_963588755.1 bacterium
GTTTCTCGCTAGTCGCAAGATCCCAAATACGGTTTCTTAAAGCACTTCGTTCTTCTTCAGAAATTTCAAAATTATTATTTTGATATACTTGTACATCAAGTTTTAAATCAGAAATATCTTTATTAAGTGTATTTACTTGTTCTTTTAATTTAACTAACTTAGCTTTATTAGTAAATACTCTTTCGTCTTCTCTCTTTTGACTAAGTTTTAATTTAGATAATTCATTATTAAGTTCTAGATATTCTTTTACACTAGGATTACCACAAGCTAATGCCTTTGCTTCTGCATAATCAAGCTTAGTATCTTCTACATCTTCAAGTGATCTTTGAGTTAATGAATTAGATAACAGTGCATTAATAAAGTTTTGTTTAATTTCAAGCAATTGCCAGCTATACGCATCAAATGAATTCTTTTGAATATATTTATAAATAAATACTTCCTCACAAGAATTATGTGGTCTTAAGATTCTACCTTCTCTTTGAACCATATCACTAGGACGCCATGGTATATCTAAATGATGTATTGCATAAAGCTTCTTTTGAACATTTACACCAGTACCTAATTTAAATGTAGAACCAATTAATATACGAATTAAGCCTTGATTAAATAAATCAAACATATTCTCTTTTTGAGATTCACTTGTTGCATCATGAATGAAAGCTATCTCATCTTCTCTGATTCCCTTACTTACTAATAGTGATTTAATCTCATCATATACATTGAATGCATCACTTGGAGTTGATGAATCACAGAATATAATTTGAGTTAGATTACATTCATTAGTTTTAAGGTATATTTCATATACTTGATTAGCACATTCGAATACTTTATTGTAAGAAACACAAGAATATTTATTATTATCAATTAATCTTAAATCTAAAGCTGCCTTTCTCGCATCAATTGTAACCTTAAGCATATTATCAGTTTTTCTATCAACTCTTGCTTTTTTGATATCATCAATTCTTTTAGAAATATCATTTAAGTAGCCTCTTAGTTCTGTTGTTTCAGCTAATTCAATATTAGTGTAGCCATTAAACTTAGGTAAGCCTTTATCATTCTTGTTAAAATGGAAATCAGAAATATTAGATAATATTTGAGTTAATTCAGTTAAATTATGAAACTTAGAAAATCTAGATTTAGTTCTAAATAAATTAGTATCTACATCAACTTCAATCTCATCAACACTTTCCGCAAACATTGAAACCCATTGATCAAATTCATAAATATCAAGTAGCTTTAATTCCCCAGATTGTAGGTAACGTTCAATTACATAACAATCAGAAATAGAATTTGTAATAGGAGTACCTGTTGCAAAAATAATACCCTTATTATTTGCGTTTAGATAATCACATACCTCAAGTAAATGATCACATTTAACAGATTTAGAGTTATTTATTCCATCATAGATAAAATTAGATTTAACAGCTAAATTCTTATAATTATGAGCTTCATCTAAGAATAATCTATCAATACCTAATTTATCAAATGTATAATCTTCAAGCTCATTAATATCCCCTGCTTTGATTTCTGCAATCCTATCTTGAATTTCAATCGTCTTCTTTTCAAGTTCATGTGTCATATTAGAAACATTTTTAACTTTACTAATTTCATTTAATTCATCATACAATCTATTTAACTCAATTGATTTAGAAACTACAATTTTATCAAATACACTATAAGGCATAATGATACTACCATTTTCAAAGTCCTTAATAGCCTTTAATGTCTTCTCTTTTTTGGCAGGAGTAAAGTCCTTAGCTTCAATCACGAGTAAATTAGCCTCTTTATATAAATTCTTATACATATTAGACCATTGATAAACAATACTATTAGGTACAACATATAAGTTTTTATGTGATAAATTAGTTCTTAATAATTCTTCTCCTGCACAAACCATAATGTAGGTTTTACCTGCACCAACGTTATGTGCTAGTAAAGTATTAGAATTAAATAGTATTCTTGCGACCGCATTCTTTTGATAATTAAATAAATGTTCATTAGGATTTAAATTAGGAAATGTTAAAAAGTCACCGTTATAAGATCTAGTTATTATATAACCATACTTCTTATTATAGTCATCTTGAAGAGTATTAATATTATCTAGTGATGACTCAATAAATTTATGAAAATCTTTATTTAAAGACTCACATATATTTTGTGCAAGTATAGTCTCACCCTTATTTAATATGGCCTTCTTATTCTTTCTTCCTACATCTATATAATCAAATACTTGAACTTTCTTATTATTTAATAAAGAAGATAGTAGTTTTTCAACACTTCTTTCACTAGTTCCATAATGAATATTTAATAAATTATTAGCCATATAACTTAAATGAACTTCATAAGTTTGAGTAAATGAATCATGACGAAGTGTATATTCATCTATCTCAGTCTCATCTAATCCTACACTAAGATACAAATGTTTAATATATTCTAATATAAGTTCTACACTAATCCACGGACTAGATAAACTATAATAAATTTGATCAACCTTTACACCTAGAGGCATAAGTTCAGTCAATACTTCAATATTTTCATCAAATATATGATAATTTCTATTAGCTTCTTTAGCTTCTTCTAGTTTTTGATAAATATTACCTGATAAATATTCATCAGCTAATTCAAAACCATCATAAAAGTTTTCTCTAAACTTCTTTGGATTACGATAAATACTTCCCTTTAAACTACTTAATACTTCATCACACGTTAATGATGATAACTCAGATATATAATTAATATCAATTCTAGCTTTATCGTGTATTGATTTAACTAGTGCTTGTGTTACATCTAAAACATAAGGATCATTTGTATTTAACTTATTATCTTCATCAAATAAATCCCATCCTACATCTACAATTTCACCCATAATATTTATACCCCTTTTAAATTATTTAGAATTTGTAATTATTTTTTCTATTTCCTTTTTAACTTCTTGAATATCATGTATTTTTAAAAAAGAAATATTCATATCTTTAAGAACAATAGTTAAATTACCATATGTTGGTTTCTTTAATACCTCTATTTTAATATCATCTATATCAGATGGCTTAATCTCATATTCTGTATAATCCTTTAATTTAATATATAATAAGTCATCATATTCATTATAAGAAATATGATAAATTGGAATAAAGAATATTTTAATTGTACATAATAATGATATTAAAATTGAGATTGACGCAAACGTAATGAAAATACTATTTCCTTTACTATTTATTGAAAGTATTAAGAAAACAATAAATGATATGAAAGAGATTGCAGCTATAATATAGCTTGCAATATAACGTGAACCATATATCCTTTTCATTCTAACACTTCCTTTAATGTGTATATTATATAACAAAATTAATATATTTTTAATAACATATTTTATTTTTCTTTGTTTGACAAATTATACTCATAGTTATAAAATAGTTACACTATAGCTAAAAAAGAGAGGTATTATTATGGATTTAGTTATTCTAGCTGCCGGAATGGGTTCTCGTTTTGGTGGTTTAAAACAAATAGAACCAATGGATGAATACGGTAATTTTATTATTGATTATTCTATCTATGATGCGATTGAAGCTGGTTTTGAC
>CAVAIM010000131.1:0-3536 GCA_963588755.1 bacterium
TTATAAATGTTGATTTTAGCGCTTTAAGAACAGAATCCATTAATAATGGATATGTAGAAGATTTTAATAAGAATAAAGATACATTTATCTCAAGTCTTTCATCTCAAATTGAAAACTATATTACAATTAACGAAAAAATTAATCTTATTAATTCTAGTGCCGCTATATTAGATGAGAATTATTATAATTTATTAGATTCATTATATGAAACTAAAAACGAAATAAAGAGTTTAAGCTTAAAGTTGTTAGCTAATTCATATAGTGTAGAAGATTTAATGAGTAGTACTAAGATATCTAGAGTATATACTCAAGAAGAATTAACTGAGATGAAGAATAATATTAATCAAGATGGTTATACTCAATTTAAAGAAACTATCAATAATATAATTAACTCATTAAATAACTATACTAAAGAAATTAATGAAATAGAAAAGACTGTATATTCAAATATTAATGTACAATATAATAATACTAATGTAATTGAAGTAACTGGTAATATTTCTAATTTAATTATTGTAATAGTTTCATTTATCTTATCAGTTATTGTTGCGTGCGTCGTAGTTGTTATATTAGACCATAAGAAACTTTATAAAGAAGTATCTAAGGAAGCTTAAAACTCATGAATGTATGTTTTGTAGTTAATAGAAACTATTTAGGTCAACTTAAGGTAGCACTAAAGAGTTTATTTGAAAGTAATAAAGAATGTATTAATATTTATTTACTTGAAAATGATTTAACTTTAGATGACGAGGGTGATTTAACACGCTTTGTTGAATCATTTAATTCAAGTATTAGCTTTGTTAAAATGTCTGATGAATACTTTACAGGTCTTCCTAAGATGGGATATGATTCAAGTTATACAGCTTACTTTAAGATAATGATTCCTTATGTATTAAATAAATTAGATAAGGTATTATATCTTGATTGTGACCTTTTAGTAAGAAAAGATTTATCTTGTATGTATAATAAAGAAACTAATAACTTTATTACTGCCGCGTTAGATATTAAGATGAATAAGAATAGACGTGAACATATAAAGGCTATATGTGTTAATGAGACTGATAAGTATTTTAATTCGGGTGTAATATTATTTGATTTTAAACATCAATCTCAAGTTGTATCTCAATCTGAAATGGTTGATTATATTATAAATAATAAAGAAGTTATTAAGTTCCATGATCAAGATATATTGAATCATTTCTATTCAAATAAGTTTGATGAATTAAGTGAATTGTATAATTATCATACTATCTATTATAGTCTAAAAGAGGTATTTAAAGATAAGAATATAAAGAATGCATATATTGTGCATTATGCAAACTGGAAGCCTTGGAATAGTAATTATATTGGTAAGGCTTATAAGATGTATTTGAAGGAATATAATAGTATTAAAGATAGTGAGAATTTAACTTTCTTAAAGAAAAGAAATATATTTTCAATGTTGAAATTAATTTTTAAATACATATTTTAAGGAGTATTTATGAAAAATATTTTAATTGATGGATCTTTTGTATCTAAACAAGTTACTGGGGTTCAAAGATTTAATTGGTGTGTTTTAGAAGAACTTGTTAAATATACTGATATAAATTGGTATATAGCAGTTAGTAAAGACACCGATATAACAAAATTAAAATCTATAAATAATATTACTATTATTCAAAAGGGTAAGAAAAATAATAAGTACTGGCAATTCATCACGCTAGGTCGTATTGCAAGAAAACTTAAGGCGCAAGTGCTTGCGATGTCTAACTTTAGTCCTTTATTTAAGAAGGACTATGTAGTATTACATGATGTAACTGCATTTGAAAAAGAAGGAAATAATAATAAATTATGGGCTTTAAAGAATAGAATATTTATTCGTTTTAGATTTAAATCTCATAAAAATGTATTTACTGTATCTGAGTTTTCTAAGGGAAGAATTTCAACCATTTTAAAGTATGACAAAGATAGAATTCATGTTTGTTATAGTGGTGGAGACCATTGGAATAAAATAGACGCAAAAAGACCTGAAAATTTCATTGATAAACCTTATGTCTTATCAGTTGGCAGTGCGACAGCTAATAAGAATTTTAAGTATGTTGTAAAACTTGCTGAAAAGACTAAAGATATTAATTTTATGATTTGTGGTAGAGTAGATGAAGAGACTAAAGAATATTTATCAAAGTTTCCTAATGTATCATTTACAGGTTATATAGATAATAGTGAATTAAAATACTACTATTTACACGCTACCTCATTTATCTTACCATCAACTTATGAAGGATTTGGACTTCCACCTCTTGAGGCGGTATATTGCGGTGTTAAGAGTATTTGCTTGTCTAATATAGATGTATTTAAAGAACTATATCAAGAAGCAGCTAACTACTTTGATCCATATGATTATACAACACAAATTGATTTACATAATATTAAAGAGATAAGTGATATTGAAAGAAAGAGATTAATTGAAACTTTCAATTGGTTTAATGTAGCTAGAAAAATTCATGATGTATTAATTAAGGAGTAATTTATGATACCTAAGATAATTCATGCATGTTGGTTAGGTAGTGCACCTATGCCACAAGTATATAAAGATTATGTTGAAGGATGGAAAAAACTAAATCCTGATTTTGAAGTACATGTTTGGACTGATGAAGACTTTAGTTCATACTATGATGATTCACTATTTGTTAAAGATTGTATTAAAAATAAAAAGTATGGTTTCTTAGCTGATTATTTCCGTTTTGTAGTACTTTATAAGTTTGGTGGTTTCTATATTGATACTGATGTAGAAATGTTTAAACCTATATCTGAATTCTTAGATAACAAGATTGTAATGGGATATATCTTTGATACTTCTATTGGTACAGCTTTTATAGGAGCTGAAAAAGAAAATCCTATTATTGCATCATGGTTAAATACTTTATTAACTGATTATGAAACTAAACATGAGTTAACTGTTTCAAATGATTGGATGACTAAATATTTTATTGATAATTTTAAAGACTTTAGATTATCTGGTAAATATCAAGAATTAGAATGTGGTATTAAATTATATCCTAAGCACTACTTTGAACGTTATAAGATTTCAAAGCGTGCTAGTGGTGGATACGCTGAACACCATTGTGCTGGTTCTTGGTCTGATGAGAAAGATAAATTACCAAGAAGAATACTTAAGAAGATTTTACCTCGTCAGGTTATTTCTTACTTAGGACATAAAAAGAAAATTAAAACTACTCCTTACTATAAGGTTTATTTAAAACAAAGGAAGGATATAAAATGAAAATAAATATTTATGTTGCAACTCATAAGACTGTTGATAACAAGCTTCCTAAAAACTATCACTATATGTTAGTAAATGCTTGTGGTAAAGAAAATATTTATGAATACGCAGATAATACACTAGATAATATTAGTGAAAAGAACCCTTACTACTGTGAGCTTACTTGTGGTTATTGGATATGGAAAAATGATAAGACAAGTGATGTTGTAGGACTTGCACATTATAGAAGAATATTAACTACAAATAAGTTCTCATCTAGTATTAAATCTTATGT
>CAVAIM010000132.1:0-3536 GCA_963588755.1 bacterium
CATCTAAGTATTTATTGTATTCAACTTTATATTCACTATCTTGATATTCTATATCTAAAATTTGTTTGATTTCAGGTAGAGACAATACTTGTTTTAAGTAAATTAATTCATTTAAAAGTGATAATTGTTCTCTTGAATATTTTTTAGCTTTAGGTGCACTTACTATTTTATGTTTAACATAGTTATTAATCATAGAAGAAGTGATTTGTTTATCATTTTGATTTTTTTGTAATACTCTTGATTCTCTTTCAAGGTATGTAAGTAATTGCTCCATATATAGCTCTATATCTGGTAATTTATCGTAATCAGGAAGATTTTGGCCTTCGATTTCATCAAGCCATTTATCAAGTGATTTATTAACATTAATATCCATCATAATAATTCTCCTTTTTTGAAATTAATTAAATTATATCAAAGAAAATTATGAAAGAGAATATGAAAATATATTTTGTTGTATTAATATTTTGTGTTATTGTTTTTAAAACTAGATTGATTAAATTTTTACAACTTTATGTACAAAACTTGTAATAAAAGCGCTTTTAATCTATAATAGATAATGAAGTTGAGGTGCTCGTATGTTATTAGAAGCTCAAACTGGAATTATAATTGGTATCGCAATAATAGTTGCGGTAATAATTGCAGGAATTATAGTTCTATTGTGTACAAAGAAAAGTAAGACAAAAATTGTTGTTGATGAGACACTAATCAATAATATGATTACTTTCTTAGGTGGAAAAGAAAATATAAAAGGTTACTCTAAAGAAAATGCAAGAGTAAAGTTTGAAGTTAAAACTGTGGAAGGTGTAGATTTAGAATCGTTAAAAACTATATCTGAAAAAGGTGTATTTATTACAGGGAATAATATTAAAACATTATTCAAATATGATTCTGAAACTATAATAAAAATGTTAGATAAAATTTTAAAATAGGGAGGCTTTATTATGGTATCAATGTCTTTTAAAATTTTAAGTGAAACAGGAATTCATGCGCAAAGCGCAGTTAATCTTGTTAATGAAGCTATTAAGTATTCATCTGATGTAGTACTTGAAGTTGAAGGTAAGAAGATTAATATGAAATCTATTATGGGTGTTATGAGTCTTGGTATTTATCAAGGTGCAATCGTTAAGGTTTGTGCTACTGGTGTAGACGAAGAAGATTGCATTAAAGGTATTACTGATAAGATTTATAGTTTAAAATTAGGTAAAGAAATTTAATAATTATAGTGCTAGATTTAACGTCTAGCATTATATTTTTAGGAGATAATTATGAATAAAGAATTAACAAAAGAAGATTTTATTGTACTAGCTGATAAGTATTTTGATTCTTTTAAGAAAAGCCTTAAAGAATTAGTTAAAATTCCTTCAGTACTTGATGAATATAAGCCTAATAGTGATCAACCATTTGGTCTAGGTAATAAAGAAGCTTTAGAATATATGTTGTCCCTTGGCGAAAAGGACGGATTTAAGACTTTAAATCAAGATAATTATGCTGGTCATATCGAATTTGGAAATGCAAAAGAATCACTAGGATTACTTGCACACCTTGATGTTGTACCAGTTACAGGTCAAGCATGGGACAATGATCCTTTTACAGTTGTTGAAAAGGATGGTAAGCTTATTGGTCGTGGTGTAAATGATGACAAAGGACCTTTACTTGCATCTTATTACGCTATAAAGATGTTAAAGGATTTAGGATTTGAGCCTAAGATGAATATTAAACTTATTATGGGTTGTGATGAAGAAACAGGTTCTCGTTGTCTAGAACATTACTTTAAATATAATCCACTTCCTGAGATTGGATTCTCACCTGATGCATGTTTCCCTTGTATTAATGGTGAAAAGGCTCACGCAAGTGTAGACGTTATTGGTAAGAATGACTCAAATATTTTAATATCACTTAAAGCTGGTGAACGTTATAATATTGTACCAGAAAGTGCATATATGGAATTAAGTAAGGATTATACTAAAGAGTACTTAGAGTTCTTGAGTAAAAATAATTACAAGGGTGAAGTTAAGGATGGTAAGTATTTTGCATATGGTCTTGCAGCACACGCTATGTGCCCTGAAAAAGGATTAAATGCTTCATTTATTTTATTTGAATTCTTAAATAAATATACTGATTGTACTATTCCAAAATTCATGACTAAGTATATGACTTTTGATCCATTTGGTTCAAAACTTTCTCTTGATAAGACATATCCTGAAATGGGAAGATTAACTTTAAATGTTGGTGTTGTATCAATTGATAAAGACAGTATTAAAATTGGTTGTGATTTAAGAGTACCAGCTGATGAAATGGAAGAAGATATTAGAGTTAACTTTGCAAATGCAACTAAAGAATTCAATCTAGAAAGCGTAATGGCACCTTTTACTAAAGTACATTATGTAAGTAGTGATTCTAAACTTGTTAAGACTTTAGTTAAATCTTATCAAGAATTTACTAACGACTTTGAAAATAAGGCTTATTGCATCGGTGGAGGTACTTATGCAAAATTAATGCCAGGTGCTGTAGCCTTCGGACCTCAATTTGTAGGTGGAGCTGATGTAGATCATCAAGCTAATGAATATATTTATGAAAGTGACTATAAAAAGATTTTAGCTATTTACGCTAAAGCTATTTATGATTTGACAAAATAATGAGATTACGTAAAGTTAAAGATGCATTTTTAGATTTATCTAAGGATACTAAATACTTTGTATTAAATCCTAAAGATTATAAAGGTAAATGGAATGAATTAGTATTTAAAAATAATAATCCAATCCATATTGAAGTAGGTTGTGGTAAGGGTCAATTTATGTTAGGTCTTGCAAGAGAATTCCCTAATATAAACTTTATTGCGATTGAAAAATATGATTCAGTTCTTGTAAGAACACTAGAAAAAGTTAGTGAATATGATATTCCTAACTTAAGACTTGTGTTACTAGACGCGCTTATGCTTCCTGAAGTGTTTGCACAAAATGAAGTAGAAAGAATCTATTTAAACTTCTCAGATCCATGGCCTAAGAAACGTCATGCAAAAAGACGTCTTACAAGCTATGTATATCTAGATTTATATAAACAAATAATACCTCTTAATGGTGAAATCTTCCAAAAGACTGATAATAGAAAATTATTTGAATCAAGCTTAGAATCATTCTCACAAAATGGTTGGTATTTATCTAATATTTCTCTTGATTTACATAAAGATGATGTATTTAATATAATGACAGAATACGAAGAAAAATGGAGTCCTAAAGGCCCAATCTATCGTCTAGAAGCAAGACAAATTAAATATGTAAAGGATGAAGAGTCAGAATAATGGCTCTTTTTCTTTATTAGTATTTATTTTAGGGTGATCAGGCTTATTAATGATAAAATATATTTGTAATAAAATTACAGATAAAATTTAATGTGGTTATTTAACAGGCATTAAACACAACTCTAAATCCTATAAGATAAGGTTTTTTTCAAAAACAGGATTTAATATTAAATTCAATAATAATTATTTGTTATGTTTTTCTATTTCACTTTGATTTCACAATCAATATGGTATATAA
>CAVAIM010000133.1:0-3455 GCA_963588755.1 bacterium
TCTTTTGAAAACTTTAAAATTTAAATACTATAAAAGGAATTAACCTCTTACGTAATCTAGTATATCACAAAAAGTTTTGTAATTTAAGATTAATTTTATTTTTTTCTTGAAAAAATTAAACTTTTTTTAACATTCATGCCCATTTTAGCATTTTTAACGCATTTAACCATGAAAACATTTGAATTTTCTTTTGCTTCATCAAAGACAAACTTCATTTCTTTGATAGTTAAATTGTTTTTAGCAAGTTCAACTACTACTTCTTGTAAACGTGATGTAAGGAATAGAAAGTAAAGCGTACCATTGTCCTTTAAATTAGCACTAATAGATTTAACTAAACTTTTAAGATTAAGAATAGATTCATGTTTTGCAAGATTCTTATAGTTATTATTAGCCTTATTATCTTCTTTTGTTTCAAAATAAGGAGGATTACAAATTATTACATCATATGGTTCATGACGGAATGTAACAATATTATCTAATATAAGTTCATAGTTTTTAATATTATTATATTCTAAGTTTTTCCGAGCTAGTTCTAACGCTTTTTCATTAATATCTAAACCTGTTAATTTCTTAGGATTAAATAAGGATGCATAAAGCAATAATCCACCAGTATTAGTACCCATATCAAGAACTGAATCATTTCTATAAACTTCAATAAATTCACCTAAAGCTTCAGTATCAGAATTAATTAAAAACATATCAGTATCCTGATATATCTTTAAATTCTCATGTTTAGGTATATAATCTAATCTTATCATACTCACTCCTAATGTTTTGAATTATACTCATTAATATAAACTTCACATTCTTCAAACAATGGTCTATAACACTTAAAGAAAAATTTGAATTGATTGATATTATTAGTTTTAAATTTAATTAAGAAAAACTTTCTAACATCGCAACAATGATGAATTACATTATCAGTGTATTTTTGAGTCCATTTCTTATGAATTGTGTTAAACTTTCTATCAATAAGTTTAATATTAGTATATGTATAATTTAGTGCATCTTGATCTAAGAAAACCATTTTCTTTTCATTACATAAAAGTCTAGCTTTTTCAAAATAATGTGTTTCTTTAATCTTATCTAGATTTAAATAAAGTACGCCAGAATTAAAGTATTTACCTTTATTTTTCATACCCCAAAAATAAACATCTCTTACCGCAAGAAGTTCATAATTTTCTATATCTAAATCATATAATTCCTTGATATCACTATTACATATAGTATCAGTATCAAGATAAATGATATGAGATGGTAGTGGTAATAGATCAGAAAATAGACGTAAGTTTGCATAAGGAGTGTAAAGACTCATATCATTTACATCATTAAACTTAAAGCTGTTGAATGCATCTAAAGCATCTACAATAACAACTTTATTATCCTTATTCTTTTTCTTTAATATATTTTCTAAATATATTCTATCTTCTTCATCTATTGCCACATACAAATTATTAATATTTCTTAAATCCATAGTAAGTATATAAAATGTAACTGCTTCACTTGCGTGATTGGCAACTGATACAGCACTTACTAGTAATTGTGTAAATACCTTTTTGTTTCCGGCATACATTATGTTAATCATAATAGAACCTTTCTTGTTCTTAGTTAAGATTATTTCTTAACACTAACAAAGTTATACTTTAAATCTTCTAAATAATCCATTAAATTATCATAGTAAATATTTAAAAGTAAAACGTCTTGATCTTCTCCAAAGAATTCTTTTAAGCATGTCTTTGAAATTGATTCAGCAAGCTCATTAGCTTCCTTAACCTCTTCATCTGAACATACTTCATCTCTTTTATAAAATTCAGTAAACCAATTTTTATTTTCTGCTTTTTCTAAAGCTTCATCATACGTTAAAAGTCTCATTATCTTACTACATCCAATATTAATTTAGCTTCTACTTTATCATTTGTAATCTTGAAGGCATCAAATGCACGCTTAACAGATTCACTAGTATTCTTTCCATTAGTATAAATAGAACATAATACTTCGCCCTTCTTTACGCTATCTCCAACCTTCTTATTTAATACAATACCAACAGCTGGGTCTATTGTATCAGCCATAGTTTCTCTACCTGCACCAAGTAACATTGCAGCATGTCCGATTTGAAGAGCATCAATATGTGATACATAACCATCTACTTCACTCTTAACTTCTACAATTTCTTTAGCTTGAGCAAACTTAGTTGTATCTAGTGCAAAACTTGCGTCTCCACCTTGAGCGCTAACAAATTCCATGAATTTTTCTAACGCTTTTCCATTCTTAATGTTTTCAAGCATTGCTTCCTTAGCTTCTTCACGAGTAGCAAATACATTTGCATCAGTTAATTGATAAGATCCAATTTCAAGACATAAATCAAGTAAGTCCTTAGGACCATTACCCTTTAAAGTATTAATAGCTTCAATTACTTCAAGTGCATTACCAACTGCATATCCTAAAGGTTCTTCCATATTAGTTAATACAGCAGTAACATTCTTACCACAGTTAGTACCAATTGATACCATTAAGTTAGCTAAGTGTCTTGCATCATCTAAGTTCTTCATGAATGCACCAGCACCAACCTTAACGTCTAATACGATGATATCAGCACCAGCTGCAAGCTTCTTTGACATAATTGATGAAGCAATTAGTGGAATTGATGAAACTGTTGCGGTAACATCTCTTAGCGCGTAAAGCTTCTTATCAGCTGGAGTTAAGTTACCAGTTTGACCTACAATCGCAATACCAATTTTTTCTACTTGCTTAATAAAGTCTTCTGGTTTAACTGCAATATTAAATCCCTTAATAGATTCAAGCTTATCTAGAGTACCACCAGTGTGTCCTAGACCTCTACCACTCATTTTTGCAAACTTAAGTCCGAAAGATGCAACAAGTGGAGCTAAAACTAAACTAGTCTTATCACCTACACCACCTGTAGAGTGCTTATCTACTTTCTTACCACTTAATACTGATAAATCCATCTTATCTCCTGAATCTCTCATAGAGATTGCAAGATTAGTAGCTTCTTCATCTGTCATTCCCTTTAAATAAATAGCCATACATAGAGCTGAAGCTTGATAATCAGGAATTGATCCTTCAGTATATCCTTTAATAAAGAAATCAATTTCTTCCTTAGTTAAAGTATATCCATCTCTTTTCTTTTCAATAATATCTGTCATTAACATAAAATATTACTCTCCTTCTTTGGTGTATACACCTAAATTTTTAATAACATAATTTTGATTAGCAGTATAATTTTCAAGCATTGAGTTTAAAGAATTAGTATCTTTTATACTAAACTCAACATAAAAATAATACTTACCCAGTCCTTCTTTAGTAGGACGTGACATAATCGCATTTAAATTTATTTTATAATCATTAAACATTTTAAGCATTGAATACAAAATACCAGATTCATCCTTATAGGGAATAAGTAAGAATGACGAATGGCATTTTTCTAACGCTTTGTT
>CAVAIM010000134.1:0-3420 GCA_963588755.1 bacterium
TTTATGAATATTCATAAGCTTAACAGCATCTTCCTCATTATGATCTAACTTATATTTAATATCTAATTCCTTGTCTTGGCATTCCTCAAAATATGTACAGATTTCTGATAAACTATAATTAATTGAATCTAGAGATACAATTGTATTATAGATATATTCAGCCTCATGTTCTTTATTAGTAATATTATTAGTTTTAGATATTGTTTTAAAGAAATTAAACTTATTTAAAGCTTTTAAATAAATACTAGAATTAGATTCTATTTCAATGCTTGAGTTTAATTCTTTCGCTATATTAGATATCTCATTATCTAAATTATTATTTGTAATAAGATTAAAGATATAAGAATCATCCCATGAATATAAGAAGCTTCTTGCGATAGACATAAACGCATGAGTATAATCAGGATTCTTAAATGATGAATTAGCAAGACTTATAAGCTTAATTACATTTGTTAATACCATAGTAGTATCACTTGTAGTCATCTTTACATCTTGAATAACAGAAAGTGGAATAGACATATATTCAAATATTTTCTTATATGTATCATAGTTCTTTTCTTTATCTACAATAATACAGAAATCACTATATTTTGCGACCTCTTCTTTCCCATCACGTAATACCATATATTTAGCAGCCATCTTAATCTTAATGTCTCTTGCAACCTTAAAACATTCAATTTCAATATCAGTGAAAGGATATTTTATCTTCTTACCTTCGGCGTCTTCTTCAGGTACAGTAAAGGTAAATATATCCATATTATGGTCATTCAAGAACTTATGTTCATCATAAGACTTATTACCAAATACCATTTCATGTCCTTTAGTATAGTCACAATCACCATAATCAAGTGTCATAATAGGTCTAAATATAGTATTGATATCATCTAGAACCTCACTACGAGATCTAAAGTTTTCAATCATATCAATTCTTATACCTTCTGAAGTCTCTCTAGCCTCATCTATTTTAGAGAAATTATTATATTTATATTTAAATATATCCGGGTTAGCATTTCTAAAACGATAAATAGATTGTTTTATGTCTCCTACCATATACATATTATTATGACTAATAAGTTTTAATATACCTTCTTGAATATCCGAAGTATCTTGATATTCATCAAGTAGAATATATTGATACTTATTACTTAATTCTAATCTGACATCGCTATCAGTAAGAAGTAACTTATATAACTTTTTAGCTAAATCTGAGAAGTCGTAAGCATTATTTAAATCTTTAAATTCATCAAGTCTTGTAAAGAATTTTCTTAATACTTTAATATATAAATTTATATATTCATCTTTAACTAAATAATTATCAATTAACTCATCAATTGTAGGTGCTAAACCTACAATATCTTTAGGCTTACTAAAATAAGTAGTCTTTCTTAAACTATCTTTTAGCTTTTTTGCATATTCATTTTCTTCTTCACTTTTCTTCTTAGCCTTAATCTTAAATTGAGTTATAAAGTTAGAATATTCTGTGTAATCATCACTCTTTAATACATTAGTTAAAAGATTAACTTGTTCTATAGCTGAATCACGTGAAGTAGGAGAGTCTGAAATATTCACAAACTCTTCTAAGTATACTAAGAAACTAGATAAATATTTCTTAAGTATCTTTATTATATATCTTTTCGCATTATCTCTAAATTCAATCGACGTATAAGTACTATACGCATTATTTAAGAAGTTATCTAAATCAATATCAAGTTCTACTTTCTTAATTAAATCTAAGAAATATGACTTAACATAATCATCATTCTTTTCAGTATAGTTTCTTATATAATCTAAGAATATAGGATCACGCTCCTCATATAACTCCTCAAATATTTGATCTAATATAAGAGACTTTTGCATCGAAAGTACATTAGAATCAATAATATTTACATCAGGTCTAATATTTATTTTATAGAAATATTTCTTAACTGTATTCATTACAAATGAATCAATAGTTGAAATATCAGCTTGTTCTAATAGATTTAAAGTCTTAGGCGAACTATTTTTTAAACGTTTCTTAACTCTTGTCTTCATTTCACCTGCGGCATTCTTAGTAAAAGTTAATACTAAGATATTTAAAGGAGAAACCCCAGACTCAATGATACACGCAATACGTTCTGTTAATACTCTTGTTTTACCAGAACCAGCACCAGCTGATACAAGCGTATCATGGTCTAAAACCTTAAGTGCGTCTTTTTGACTATTTGTAAAATCAAATCCCATCCTATTCTTCCTCCTCTTCCTTCTTTTCTTCCCTAACCTTAAAAGGTACTTTAACTAATTCTATTCTATCTCTATAAGTCTTAAAACAAATATCTTTAAATTTACAATGAGTGCAGTTTGATTTATCATTAATAACCTTATTAGTTATTTTAAAATCTCCGCTTACTAACCCCTTATCAAAGTTTTTAATATTTAACCCTACAGTATCAATAAGCTTTATAAATTCATCAGCAGTTAACACTTTAGATAAATATCTTGAATCTAGAGTTCCATCTTTCTTTAATTTTAAATTTGTAAATTCAACACCAATCGAATCGATATCTTCTTCTTTTTCACTTGTGAATCCTTCAAGCTTTAATGGCGTATTGCAAATATCAGCCTTATTAATCTTAATGTGTTCTAAATAGATACCAATAGGTGTAAAGTCATGGAATTCAGTATTACTTGTATTTTCACCATTCTTAATTAAATATAAATAACTAGGTAATTGTAAATTAAATCCATCAGTTATGTTATCTAAACTAGCTTTAGCTGTACCAGTTTTATAATCAATTACTACATATTTCTTGAATGTTTCAGAATAATATATCTTATCAATTTTACCAATGAAATTTAAATGATCATTAATATTTACTTCAAATTTATTTTCAGTTAATACTTTATCTAAACTTAGAGTTTGTTCGTGACGAGCGTGTTCACTAAGCTCATATTGAACTGATTTAATTAATCTATCAATATAAAATTCTTCTTTAGCAGTTAGTTCTCTATTCATTCTAGTATCCTTTGATAACATATCATTAATCGCAACGCTTAAAGATTCATCAAAGTTAAAATCAGGCTTATATGAATCTTCAAATATCTTATGCGCAATATTACCTAGTGATATATCAAGTGTATCCTCAAAACTATTTAACTTTAATATATAACTTAAATAATAATTAAAAGGACATGCAAAATAAGATGACATTGATGTATATGATAGGTTAGTTTTCTTGCTTAAAATATGATTAATATCGCAATCAGATAATCCCTTAAACTTATTATTATAAGAATCATATTTAACATCAAACATCATATCATAGTGTTCAGTTTTAGTACCATATTTACTAAATAAGTCTAAATCACGAGCTATATTAATAGAATCAGTAATATAATCTACCTCAATTGATTCCATGCCTTTATACGCATTAACTAATGGTT
>CAVAIM010000135.1:0-1955 GCA_963588755.1 bacterium
ATATATCCCTAATGGCAAGGTTATTGGTTTATCAAAACTAGCTCGTATTTGTGATATGGCAAGTAAAAGACTTCAATTACAAGAACGTATTGGATCTGATATCTTATACATTACTCAAAAGATTACTAATTCTTGCGAGGTAATTGTACGTATTAGAGGAAAACATTCATGTGTTTCAGCTCGTGGTATAAAGAAAGATAGCGTAACTACTACAATATCTAAATTAGGTAATATTAATATGGAGGTATTTAATTAATGAAATGTTTAGTATTAGTCTCAGGAGGACTAGATTCAACTGTAGCTTTAGCTAAGGCTATTAATCTATATGGCAAAGAAAATGTTGTAGCTTTAAGTATTTCTTATGGACAAAAACATATTAAAGAAATAGAAGCTTCTAATAATGTATGTACATACTACGGAGTAGAACATCTATATCTAGATTTAGGTGCTATATTTAAATATTCTAATTGTACACTACTTTCAAATTCTACTAATGATATTCCACTATCTAGTTATGAAGAACAATTAAAGGAACAAAACGGAACACCTGTTACAACTTATGTCCCATTTAGAAATGGATTATTCTTATCAAGTGCAGCATCTATTGCTATCTCTAAAGAATGCAACCTAATTTATTATGGTGCACATAAAGATGATGCGGCTGGTAATGCATATCCTGATTGTTCAAAAGATTTTAATGAATCTATTGGAAAAGCTATTTATATTGGTTCAGGTAATCAAGTTAAAGTAGAAGGACCTTTTGTAGATATGTCTAAGAAGGATATTGTAAAGCTAGGTAAAAGTTTAAATGTACCATTTAATCTTACTTGGTCTTGTTATCAAGGACATGACAAGGCTTGTGGTAAATGTGGTACATGTATTGATAGAAAACAAGCATTCCTTGAAAACGGAATGGTAGACCCTATTGAATATGAGGAGTAATTATGAGAGAAGATAAGCTAAATAATTTAGGTAATAAAAATACTAAATATGATTTTAATTATACACCAGAAGTGCTAGAGAAGTTTTTAAATAAACATCCTGATAATGATTATTTTGTTAAATTCAATTGTCCTGAATTTACATCTTTATGCCCTATAACAGGTCAACCTGATTTTGGGAGCGTTTATATTTCATATATTCCTGGTGAATATATGGTTGAATCTAAATCATTAAAATTATATTTATTCTCATTCAGAAACCATGGAGACTTCCATGAGGACTGTATGAATATTATAATGAAGGATTTAATTAAATTAATGGATCCTAAGTATATTGAAGTATGGGGCAAGTTCTTACCTAGAGGTGGTATTTCAATTGATCCATATTGTAATTATGGTAAGAAGGGTACTAAGTTTGAAGAGATGGCGGAACGTCGTCTAATGATGCATGATATGTATCCTGAAAAGATTGATAATAGATAGATTTTTTAGTTTAGTTAGACATTCTAGCTAAACTTTTTTAAATTGAGTTATAAAGTATGATAAATAATTATATAATATAGGTAATGAATAATATTTCAAGTAAAGGAAGAAGAATTATGGATACTTATATTAAAGAAGCTAAAGTTATGTCTAATGGTAAAATTACAATTCCAGAAGAAATTCAAAAATTATTAGGTTTAAAAGAGGGAGATAGTGTTTCATTTATTGTAGATAAAGGTCAAGTTATATTAGTTAATTCTTCAATTTGCGCATTAAAATTGATTCAAAAAGATTTTGAAGGAGAAGCTGAAAAGGCTGGATTAAGTAGCGAAGAAGATGTACAAAAACTTTTAGCAGATAATAGATGAGAATTTTTAAAGATAACTAATAAACGTCATAAATATATTACAGCTAAATGTTTTTTAGAAGATTATTAAGACTACTTAAAGTTTAATTGGTATTTACTAATTAAACTTTTTTTCTTTGTTAGTCCAATATTTCTTAAGCAAATTAGACTTTTTTGAATTATTA
>CAVAIM010000135.1:1965-3409 GCA_963588755.1 bacterium
TAAAATAAAGTTAGGAGAAGTATTTAAGGAGGTATAAAAATGGATAAACAAAAGATTAAAAACATTATATTAGTTATAATAGGAAGTTTAGTAGTAGCTTTATCAAGTTCACTATTTTTAGTTCCATTCGATATTGTAAAAGGTGGAATGACAAGTGTATCTATGATGATTAATTCACTATTATTCCCTTTAACAAACGCTAATCTAACAGATGTAATATTATGGATATTAAATATAGTATTATGGTTTGTAGCGCTATTTGTACTAGGTAAGAACTTTGCAATGTCAACATTAGTAGGTACATTCTTTTATTCTTTATTTATGACATTATTTACAAGACTTGATTTAGTTACTAAATTAGGTTTAATGGAATATTATCAAGAAGGAGATACTACTGCAAAATTAATTCTTTTTGGTCTAGCTGGTGGTATAATTGATGGCTTTGGTGCTTCATTATGTTTCATGGGAAAAGGATCAACAGGTGGAAGTGATGTATTAAGTGTATCTTGTGTTAAATATTTAAATTTAAAACAAGAAACAGCTTCTCTATTAATTAATATAATCATTATTATATTAGGTTTTGTAGTATTCCAAAGCTGGGGTAAATTACTTGTAGGTATTATGGCCGCTCTAACTAGTTCATTAATGATTAAGAATACTTATGGTAAACATAATACCTTATATGTACTAGATATTTTATCTGATAAAACAGATGAACTACAACAATTAATATCTTTAGAGTTAAATGAAACATCTACTATCTATACAGTAGAAGGAGGATATTCTAAAGATAATAAGAAAGTAATAAGAGTAGTATTAATTTATAAAGAAGCTAAACTATTGAAAGCTTTAATACCTTCAATTGATAAGAATGCATTTGTAACTGAATATGAAACAACTACAGCCTTCGGTGGTTCTATAAATGATGCATATGTATCAAGTAAGGTTACTGATAATATCTTAAATGAATTTGAAGAACATAAAAAACATTAATTATTAACTCTTTATTTTTATAATGATTTCATTATAATTTTAATTATGGAGAGATAAGGAGATTTTATGAAGAAAAGATATATATTATTAGCCTTACCTTTAATGGCTTTAACAAGTTGTAAAATTAGCGGTAATTCAACTGTACAATATGCATATGAGAAAACTCAAAGTTCTAAAGATTTTAATTTAAATATAGTAGTTGAAAATATTAGAGATAATAACACATATACTCAAAAGTATGAATATACTATGAAAGATAGTGTTATACATTTTAAAGAAGATTCTAAGTTCTATAATGGAACAAGTGAAACTCGTGATGTTTATCAAGTAAATGGTATTTCTTATGAAATTAAAGATAATAAATACGAAGAGACTAGCTGCGCATTCATTTCTCAAGTAGATTGTTTAGGTGATATTTTATCTAATTATTATATTTCACTTAAAACTATGC
>CAVAIM010000136.1:0-3408 GCA_963588755.1 bacterium
TTTCACTACCTGGTGCATCAATTACTACACCAATAACAAAATATTCCTTAGCTTCTTCATCATAGAATTCACATGCAATGTCACCAGTAACATCACCATCACGTAAGTATTCCTTATTTTCAATACCTAATTTACACTTAACATAACCTCTAAGGTCACGCTTAGACTTTTCATTTGCAGCTTGGTTAAATTTCTTTTCACCAGCAGTAATTAGATAACTTACAGCGTCAAGGATTGTAGACTTACCTGCAGCGTTTTGACCTGTAAGTAATACGTTACCTTCAACATTAATAGTTTCATTAGAAAGGTAGTGCCAATTTATTAATCTTATTTTAGTTAATTTTTTCATTATGCTTCTACCTCACTTAATATTTGATTTATTTGACCATGAAGTTCATTAATATCACTAGTCTTAACAGCACATAATAGTGTAGGAAGTAAAACAACCTTTGTATTTGCAACTAAAGCATCCTTTAATCCAATTACTTCAATTAAGTTATACTTTCTAAATAAACGAAGTGCCTTAACTAAATCAGTTTTATTAATTCTCTTCTTAACTTCAAGATAGTTATATTTATTTTGAATATCTTCAACATTAATAACAATATTATTATTAACTGAAGTTTCTTTTAAGTGTTCACCATAAAGTATTCTTAAAATTAATAAGACAATAGTTTCATCTCTCTTTAACTTTAATACATTACTTGCAGTATCCCCAACTAACATTACTGTTCCCATTGCTTGATCAATTTCAACTTCATATCCTAGAATTTCAAAGAATTCATCGAATAATCCTTTAAAAGATAATACAAAGTAATAGCTTTCTTTATTATCTTGTTTATCTCTTGATAGGAAAGTATTAGAAAGTAGAGCATTTGCACAACTTCTAAAGGTATTTTTTTGAGTTTGATTTAAAGTTTCATAATCTTGTAACATTCTATTTTACCTCCCTTAATTTGAAATCTGGCATATTAAACTTAGCATGTTCAATTCTTGAATCAAGTTTAATAAATTCCATACCATGATCTGCACCAAATATTAATGCATATAGAACCATTAATACTTCTTCTAGTGTAGAATCATAATTGATATAATCGCTTGCAACAAATTCATGGTTAATAATATGTCCTTTTAAGAACTCTTCAACAACATCATCATTGTAAGGATTTTCATAAGCTTTTAAGAAATCAGCTAAATCACTAGTTAAATCAAATCTTGATAAATCAACAAATTGATTTTCTTCTTTAATATATTTACCACGAGGAGTATATAAACTCTTTTCAGGATTATAATACTTTTGTTCTCTTAGTTTAAATAAATCATTAACCTTAGTGATAGCTCTATCTAAGTGATCATTTGAATTTTCAACTTTAATATATTTTAATATATCATTAAGTTTACCAATTGTATTGTCATCTTCTGATAATAAGAACTTAATTTTACCAATTGTTGAATCAATATATCTTGTATTTTTATTATCAATTTCTTCAATGAAATCATCAAGTTGATTAAATACGTCAATAAGTTCATCAATATCTTTATAAGCCTTCTTATAAGCTTCTTCAGTTGTTTGACACTTAGTTGCATAGTATTCAACAACCTTATACATCTTAGATTCAGTCATTTCAATATCTTCTAGATTAGTAACAATTGATAGTCTATATTTATTGATATTGTCACCTGTCTTAAGTTGTTTATAACCATTATCAATAAGTTCACTCTTATAATTCATTAACTTTTCAATTAAGTCATGAATATCAGTATTATCAACTACTGAAGTAATATAGTCTTTCATACGGCTATCAAGTTTTCTTAAAGCTCTTAATAACATCTTAGTATGTTTAAATACTTCAGTAATTGTTAAGCCATAATCTTCACTACTATTTAATAATAGTGAGTATATAGTATGTATATAACCATGATATGTAGTTTCATTGAATGCTGACATCTGATCTGAATCATCATCACCATCATAAGAGAATGTCTCAGTATTCCATGGCATACAATTCATGATAGCTTCAACAAATGTTATACCATTATCAGTGAAGTTTAGTATTTCCTCATAATCACTTGTAACTTCACTATAAACCCATCCACATTGTTCAAATCTTCTAAGTACAAAATAAGCTAATGATCTATTATTACTAGAAGCTTCATCTTCATCCTCATCTTCTCCTGATTGGTCTTCTCTAGTAAAAGAAAAATTAGATGAATCTAGGTAATCTGTTAACTCATCAACTATAACTTTTTTCTCTATTCCAAGAATTGATCCCATTTCATAAGTCTTAAAGGCTTCGATTAAGCATGCTAGATATAGACGTTTGTTCTTACCTGTTAGTAAAGAGAAAAAATTCTCAGGTATAATATCAAATAAATCCATACGCTCGCTCTCCTTTTATCAATTACTAAAATTATAGCAAAAATTATATTATCATTCAATTATCACAGCGATAAAAATCACTAAAATTTTTGAACTTTTTTCAAAAAAAGACGCAACTAATTATTTATTAAAAAACTAAACATTAATTGCGTCATTTATTACTATTTATAAGTATTAAACATTAAATTTAAATACCATTATATCGCCATCTTTAACGATATATTCTTTACCTTCTTGTCTAACCTTACCAGCTTCTTTTACCTTAGCCATTGTACCATATTCTACTAAATCACTATAAGCTACAGTTTCAGCACGAATGAAACCTCTTTGGAAATCAGAGTGAATAATACCAGCACATTCAGGAGCAGTCATACCACGCTTAAATGTCCAAGCTCTAACCTCTTTCTCACCAGCTGTGAAATAAGTAGCATATCCTAGTAAGGCATAAGTTTCTCTAATAAGTTTATTTAAACCTGCCTCAGGTACACCTAAGTCAGCAAGGAATTGATCACGTTCTTCATCAGGTAATTCAGCACATTCAGATTCAATTTCAGCACTGATAGGTACTACCTTACTTCCTTCATTATTTGCATATTCTACTAATTGATTATAGTAGTTGTTTCCTTCAGGGTTAGCAATTTCAGAATCAGCCATATTTGCAATATACATAATTGGCTTATTAGTTAAAAGTTGATAACGAGTTACATAAGGAATTTCTGTTTCATCAAATGATAAAATTCTAATTGGTTTACCATCTTCTAAACACTTCTTTAATTTTAATAATAATTGATACTCAAAAGGAGCATCATCAACTCTTGATTGAGCTTTCTTTTCTACACGAGAAATTCTTGTATCAACAATTTCTAAATCAGATAAGATTAATTCTGTATTAATTGTTTCAACATCACGAACAGGATCAACTGAACCTTCAACGTGAATAATATTAGAATCATCGAAACATCTTACAACTTCAATAATTGCATCACAATTTCTAATATTAGATAAGAATTGGTTACCCAAACCTTCTC
>CAVAIM010000137.1:0-3392 GCA_963588755.1 bacterium
ACATAAAGAAGCACTATTCTATGGCTCTAGGTGCTGTAATGGAGATTCAATCAAGCCAAAACGCAAAAACTAGATTCTTTGTAATTAATGATTATGAAATTAAAGATACTGATTTTATTAAGGATAAGAAACCTCTTAATAAGAAAGATTTCTTTAATAATCTAAAAGCACTTAACTATGATTTTAATCAACTACCTGAAACTAAAAGGGATTTAAGAAGAGTTATAGCACGTGATATCTTTAAGATTGATGACTATAATAGATATTATGATTTATTACAAAGTGCTATTTCTTTTAAACCTATTAGTGAAGTTTCTACTTTCGTTAATAATTTCTTACTAAAAGATAATCCTATTGATTTATCAAGTTTAAGAAGAGAAATCCAAGCTTATCAAGAAATTCATAGATTAGTTGAAAAAGAGAAAGAGAAGATCTCTGCTTTAAATGATTTTACGCCAAGTGCAGAAAAGTATATTAAATATAAGAAGGATTTAAAATATTTTGAAGTACTTAAGAATGAAATACAAATTGAACGTTTAGAAAAGAGTATAAAAACTTCTCAATTAAATCTAGATAAGATAGAGGCTGAAATACTTGAGTTAAATGTAAATGAAAAGAAGCTTGAAGAATCTAAAGAGAACTTAAGTCATGAAATTAAGTTATTAGAAGATAATGAAACTTATAAAGCATTACTTGAAAAGAAGAGAAACTTAAGTGATAAAGAAAAAGAGTTAAAAGATATTAATTATAAGATTAATGATTTTAAGACTAGACTTGAAAGTGAAGAGAAGCTAGCTTCTAAATTATCGCTAAAGCTTAATGTATTAAATGATTTTAAGAATAAAGATTATCCACATCTTAAAGCTCATTTAGAAAATTATAAAGAAACATTAGAAAAGTTTGATGAAGAAACTAGAGATAATCGTACTAAATTAAGAAGTATTAAAGAAGGTAATGAGGCTTTAATTAGAACTAAAGAAAAAGAATTAAAGGATCTAGAACAAGGCCTAAATAATTACCCTAGTGAGGTTAATACACTAATTGAAATAGCACGTGATGCGATTAAGACAGAGTTCCCTAAAGATACAAATCCGCTATGTGCTCCTTTATGTGAATTTATAGAGATTAAAGACCTTAAGTGGCAAGATGCACTTGAAGGATATTTAAATACTCGTAAGTTTAATTTAATTGTAGACCCTAAATACTACACTGTTGTATCAAAGGCTTATGATAAATATAAGAGAGTAAGAAAAGTATATGGTACAGGTATTGTAAATGTTAAGGATGTACCTTTAGTAACACCTCTAGATAATTCTTTAGCACTAAAGATTGAAGTTAAGAATAAGTATGCAAATATCTATTCTAACTATGTATTAGGTAATTTAATTGCAGTTGAAACAGTAGAAGAGCTTGAGGAATACGACGCAGCTATAACTCCAGAAGTTATGGTTTATAGAAACTATTGTCTTAAAGCGACAGATCCTAAACTTTTTGAAAAACCTTATATAGGTAAAGAATCTAGAAAGATTAGAATTAATATTTTAAATGATGAAATTAAAACCTTAAAGAGTGAAACTTTAAAATTAGAGAGTCAAATTGATGAATTATCTCATAAGTTATCATTAAAGAGTACAACACAAATTAACACTTTAATAACTTCAGATAACTATTTCCCTTTAAAAGATTCACTAGAAGATCAAATTAATGAGTTAAAGATAAGTATTCAAGAAGATGAAAAAGATACTTCTTTACTTGAAATTGATTCTAAGATAGAACGTGCAAAACGTGACAGAAGTGAAGCTATATCTAAACTTGAGGCTTTAAAGAATGAAAAGAGTAAAAAAGATCAAGCTAAGGGTCAAATCTTAAAGACTATTAGTGATAATAAGATTGATATCGGTGAAAAAGAAAGTATTCAAGCTACTCTAACACAAAAATTAGATATGAATGAATATCAAGAATTTAAGAATATTTATTATGTTAACAATAAATATGATTATGAAAATATTGATAAAGAATCTAATAGAGAATTAAATTATATCTATCATAATAAGGATAAATTATTAAGTATAATGAATAATTATACTAATAAATATAAACCTAGTTTAGCACCTTTAGAAGAGAGTATGCAAAGTTATGTTAATGAATATTATGATTTAACTAATCGTGGTGTAGTTGAATATGAACGTGAGGCTAAAGAAGCTTATGAAAGAGCTGAGGCAGCATTCAAAGAAGACTTTATATCTAAGCTTAAAGCCAAAATTGAAGGAAGCCAAGAGACACTCGCAAAGATTAACCGTAATTTGAGCCTACACCCATTTGGTAATGATGAAGAAATCTATAAGTTTGATTATGGTGCAAGTAAGGATAATGAATTTGCAAATTACTACCGTATTATAACTAGTAATAAATTCATGGAATCTAAGGACTTATTTACTGAAATATTAGATGAAAAAGATAATTCTTATATGTCAGATTTATTTGAACATATATCAATGGAAATTGATTCATCTGATGCGCAAGCAGAACTTGATAGATATCTAGATTATCGTAATTATATGAATTATGATATTAAGATTACTAATAAATATGGTGAAGAATTATACTTCTCTAAGATTAATAGAGAAAAGAGTGGTGGAGAAACCCAAACTCCATTCTATATTGTAATTGCTTCATGTTTTGATGAATTAATGAATAAGGATTTAAATATTGAAAGTACTTGTCAAGTTGTATTTGATGAAGCATTTAACAATATGGATGAATCAAGAATTAAATCTTTAATGGAATTCTATAAGAAGTTAAATGTACAAATAATCATTATTGTACCATCTAATAGAATTACAGCTATCTCTCCATATATGGACACGCTAATTGGTATAACTAAGATTAATAATCATCCTTATATTAATGTGGTTTTAAAAGATGAAAAATAGTTTTGAAACTAATATATTAAATAAACTATTAGATAAGTATGAAAATTCAAAGTTATCTAAGGGTGGAACGCAAGTTAAGCGTGAGATTAAACTTAATTTGAAGGATGAAGTGTTTTCTACATATACCGCTTTTGATTCATATAAGTATACTGAATTAAATAATGCGGTTATAAAAAAACTTGATGAGTTAGGATTTGTAAATGCAACATTTTATCAAGATACATTTAAATCTCTTTCTTTAAACTTAGATAATGTAGATAAGGTATATGAATATTTAAATAGAAAGAAACCTAGTCTAGAATTAGATTTAATCAAAGAAGTAATTCTTAAGTATCACTTTGATAATTTTGTTGATGATTTTCTAGACTATGTTTCAAACTATATTAAGGAAAAGTATACTTACCCTAAGTCATATTTTAGTAATTCAAGTGAATTAGATTTAATACTTTATACATTTAC
>CAVAIM010000138.1:0-3376 GCA_963588755.1 bacterium
AAAAGATTGTGAGAAGTTCTTTAAGAATACTCAACCTATTATCAGTTATAAGGATAAGGTATATGATTACAATCAAATCTATAAGGATTCTAAGGTAATGGAAGAAAATATAGAAAAGTTTGCAGGTCGTGAGGCTGTCGAGAAGGTTAATCTAGAAGTAAAGGATGTTGATAATTTATCAAAAGATTTATTAGATATCCAAAAAGTTTTAGACAAGCAAAAAGAAGTAGATTTAACTGAAGACGGACATAAAATTTAATATTAACAATCTAAAGCTTAAAGGTTAATCACCTTTAGGCTTTTTAATGTTATTTTGTTGTATTTATCACTACTTAAATTAACTCTTTTTGTATATAATATAAATAATGAATTAATAGAATAAGAGGGATACTATGGAAAGATTAGATAAGATTTTATCTCATTTAAATTATGGGACTAGAAAAGAAGTTAAAAAGTTAATTAAAGATAAAGAAGTATATGTAAATGGAGAGCTTGTTACAAACTCTGATATGAAGATTGATGTTGATAATGATATTATTCAAGTATTTAATGAAGAGATTAAATATGAGAAGTTTGTCTATATTATGTTAAATAAACCAGATGGTGTGATTAGTGCTACATATGATCCGAGATTCGAAACAGTACTTGATTTAATGCCTGAATATCAAAAGATGGGGGTATTTCCTGTAGGTAGACTTGATATTGATACTGAAGGGCTACTTATTATTTCAAATGACGGACAACTTGCACATAATGTTCTTTCACCAAACAAACATGTAGATAAGAAGTACTATGTTAAATTTAGTGGTGAATTTAAGAGCGAGTATATTAAAAAAGTAGAAGATGGTATTCTAATTGATGACTTTGTAACTAAACCAGGTAAGCTTGAACAAATATCAGCTGAGGAGGCTTATATTACAATTCATGAAGGTAAGTTCCATCAAGTAAAGAAGATGTTTGAAGCTTTAAATATGCATGTTGAATATTTGAAAAGAGTAGAATTTGGTGGAATAAAGCTAGATGAGGCTTTACGCCTTGGTGAATATAGACCACTTACTAGTGAAGAAATAGAGGTACTTAAAAATGCAAAAACAAGAGAAAACTAATGTAATGCGTATATTAGATCAAAAGAAGATTTCTTATGAGAGTTATTATTATCCTGTAGATTTAAATAATTTAGATGGTAAACATGTAGCTGACTCTATTGGTGAGGATTATGCAGATGTGTATAAGACACTTGTATGTGTTGGTGCAAGTAAGAACTATTATGTATTTGTAATTAATATCTTAGATGAATTAGATTTAAAGAAATGTGCTAAAGCTTTTAAAGAAAAAAGTATTGAAATGATTCATGTAGCTGATATCACTAAGGTTACTGGAGGATATTTAAGAGGAGGTACTTCACCTATTGGAATGAAGAAGTTATATCCTACTATTATATCTACTAAGGCAGAAGGCAAAGATTATATCATAATATCTGGTGGTAAGAGAGGTACACAAGTTAAACTAAATCCTCTTGATTTAGCTAATCTCATAAACTCAAGATTTGAGAGCGTGACTAAAGATGAATAAACAACTAAATGTATTAAAGAAAAGATTACTTGACTTAGGTAAGCGTAATCAATTAATGAATTACGCTCATAGAGTTTCAAGTAATCTTGAATTTTTTCAAGATGACTTCCTTGAATTTTACTCTGAGTTTACAACACTTAAACCATATGAGGTTGCAAAACTTTTTACAAACCTTGATGAGTCACTAAATATATCTGACTTTGATGATGTAGAAGATGAGTATGACGTTAAGAATACAGTAACGGATGCGCTTGGCGTAATGACTGTAAAGAAGGTTCGTTATGAAAGAGAAGAAATTGAAGAGATTAAAACAAGATTTGAAAAAAAGAAAAATGTAAATTATCTATATAGTGAAACAATATACTCTAAGGCTCGTCAAGTATTATCACTACTTTCAAAGAAGGATAAATTAATATTAGAAGAAACAGGTCAAAAAGCACTATATATGGCTTTTGGTATTATTACATATAAAGATAAGAAAGAATACTATGAAGCACCTTTATGTTTAGTTCCTGTTAAGATATATAATAAGAAATTAAATGATAAGTATTATGTAGAAGCAGAAGATGATGATTATTTAATTAATGAAAACTTAAGTTATTTCTTAAAAGCTGAATATAAGGTAGATATTAAGAGATTTGCTGATGAAGAGTTTAAAACATATATTACAAGAATTAAGAGTTTAATTAAATCTATAGGATTTAAATTTGAAGAGAGAATTGCACTAGGTATATTCTCATTTTCTAAGATAATGATGTATAAAGATATTGAAGAAAATGAAGATAGATTATTAAATAATGAAATAATTAAAGCTTTCTTAAAACTAGATAATAAACTAGATATTAATCTAGAAGAGATGAATAACACTTATGAGAAAGCTTTAGTTCTATCTAGTGATTCAAGCCAAGAAAGAGCTATAGACCTAGCTCTAAATGGTAAATCATTTGTCCTTCAAGGACCTCCTGGAACAGGTAAGAGCCAAACAATTACAAATATGATTACCTCACTCTTACTTAATAAGAAGAAAATCTTATTTGTATGTGAGAAAGCTGAAGCCCTAGAAGTAGTAAGAAGTAATTTAGCTAAGGTTAATCTAGATAATCTAGCATTATGTTTATATAATACTAAAGCTAGTAAACAAGAAGTAGTTAAATCTATTTATTCTAATATTGAACTTATTAAGGATGGTTCTATTAAATTATCTGAAAGTGGTCACAATGTCATTACTAAGGTAGATTCTGAGCTCGATTTCTTCCGTGATTTAGAATATGAACTAAAAAAGAAAACTATTCTTGATATCTCACTAGAAGAATTAGCCCAAAATATGTTAATTGATGCGGATACCCTAGATTTTGAAATAGAAGATATTAATAAATTAACTTCTACTAAATATAATAAGTTCTTAGATAATATAGACCTACTTGAAACTAAGTTATTAAGTTTAGATGTATCTTTATATGAATCTTGCTTTAAAGGATATTTAGATACAAAGGTAACTAAGACTACTAAAGAAAACATAAGAAATATCTCTTTTGAATTAAGTAATAATTTAAATAAATTAATTGTATATATTAATAAACTACAAACTAATCTTTTTAAACCTAAGACTATAGATGAGATAGAAGAGTATCTAAATCTATTAGCTGAATCTTCTAAGTTTTCAGGCGTTAGTTTAAGAGATTTTAATATTAAAAATATTTCCTCTCTTAAAGATAAAGTAGTATCTTTAAGTAAATATTATAAGTATTTAGATAAAGAAATAGCTTATTACGCTAATAAATATAGACCTGAGTTTATGGATATT
>CAVAIM010000139.1:0-1404 GCA_963588755.1 bacterium
CATCCTAAAAAATATGACAAAGTAAGTGCTAAAGGTGCTTCAGGTTATGTAATAAATATAGCTTTTAATAAAGAAACTGGTGAAGTAATAGCTAAAGACTTAAAACTAGATGAAGAAAAAATCAAAGAAGAAGAAAAGTATGATGGTTACTATTCTATAGTTACAAGCGAGCTAAATATGTCTGATATTGAATTAAGAGAAAAATATAGAGGCTTAATTAGAATTGAAGATACTTTCAAGATTACTAAATCAGAGCTTGATACACGTCCTATATTTGTAAGAACTAACGAACATATTGAAGGACACTTTACTACCTGTTTTACAGCTTTAATACTAATTAGATTATTAGAGCTTAAACTTGAAAACAAACATACAGTAAAAGATATTATTAACTCACTTAAAAAATATAATTGTGTTCATTTAGATAAGAACCATTATCAATTCATCTATAACGATGAAGTTATTAAAGATATATCTAATAAATACAATATAGATCTATCTAAAAAATATAAAACAACTAATGAAATAAGAAGATTATTAAAATATTAAATTAATCAAAAATAACTCCTAGAACACCATACAGATAAATTGCCAAATAGCCCATGGTTATCGACTATTTGGCAATTGTGGTGTAAAACTTGAGATATAGACAAGTCAATAGGAAATTGAAAAAAAATTTGAATCGTTCAATTATTTTTGAAAGCTATTGTTTTTAGCCCTCTATTATTCAATGTTTGAACCATGAAAAAATTGGTTTTAGTTGTGTTGAACAAAATATGAAATAACTTAATTGTTTATCTAGCACTAGTATTGCTTACTTTATATACACAAGCATTCTTACTAGTAGACCATACCCAGTTAGCACTATTCATTTCTTCATCACAAGTGATAATACCATCACCATTTATATCTTTAGGATTACGTGATTTAGTAGAAATTATTGTTGATTCTTTAGTTATTTCAGTAGTGGCATTTGCGTCGCTATAATACTTTTTACATCCATCACAATACCAATACTCTATATTACCTAAACTTGTAATAGTAGAATCTTTTGCCTTTACATGTATTAAATGTGAATGATTGTTTGAATTTATTGCTCCATATTCTTTATTACATGTTTCACAGATTTTGCCCTTGACACAAGTAGCAGTGCCTCCTGAGTGAACACCTAAATCTAATTTTTTTGAACATTGAGCATTTGTGCATTTATGCCAATGATTAACTCCATCACTAGTCCATGTAGTTTCAAAACTATGAGTGTGTATATTATCAGCACTAAATGTTTTGCTTACAATTTGTGGATTATTATAACCAGATGTTGCGCTATTACCATCATCATCATATAACCAATTACCATTTTCATCGATTGGTGAATATTCAGTTACATAATCAGCTGTACTAAAT
>CAVAIM010000139.1:1414-3330 GCA_963588755.1 bacterium
GTTAAGTCGTCCCAAACTGAATCAGATCCTTGTCCCATAAAAATCGCATAACCAGGCGCATCAGAGCTAGCGTTTGGTTCACCTCCGTTCCAATAATCTCCATCAGGAAGAACATTGTTTGTTTGATCTTCTTTATCGCCTTCTGGTGTACTCCAAATCCATTTATAACCAGTTCCTTTTCCAACAATAGTAGATGATGTCCCATCTCCTCCTGGCGTTTGATTAAGCGCACCGTTTTCATAAGAATTATCTATAGTGGCTGTATTAGTAATTCCACCAACCCATATACGGCGAGTATAGCTACTACTCCAAATTTGTTTAATTTTACTATTTTCTTCTGTTGTAGTAATAGTAACAGGATGTCCTTTAAAGCCCTTATATGATTCTGTATCACCCTCTAACATTTCACTCATAGCTGTTTGCCATGTTACTTCATTTTTGGTTAATTTGTAATAGTGACCATTGTAATAAATGGTGTTCTCATCTTTTAACACAGAAATAGTAAGAGTGCCGGAACTTTTGTATTTTATTGAGGATAAATCTGATTCAACTTGTTCAACTGTTGCAGTGTCATTTGCTGTATATTTTACTGTACAAGCATAAGAGCTGCATGATTTACCTGTGAATGTCCCACCCATTAGCGTTGTTGGAATTTCAAAATCAACAGATCCAGTGCCAACAAAGCTAATATCATAAACCTTGTATGGTTTAACTATTTCTCCATCTTTATAAGCAGGAACTGTAATATCCGTTGTATAGCCTTCGTTAATATTCCCTACAATGGCTTGATTTATGCTAAGAGCATCGCTTTCTGTATTATTGTCTTGCGCAAAAGTGTCTTTTGTGAATAAACACGTAAAGACTAATAAACAAAGTATAAGTGACAAACTTTTTTTCATTTTCATAAGAACATCCCTTCTTTATATTTAATAATTATACCAAAGATTTAAATCTATTTTTCTCTTATAACTTCTACAATAATATTAGGCATTAACCTTAATTCATTTAAATTAACATATTCAAACTTACCATGGCAATTCCTATCACCATTGCCAATATTAGGACAAGGTAAACCCATATAAGTTAACATAGCGCCATCAGTACCACCTCTTATAGGTGTACTAGAAGGTTTTAAATTAAACTCCTTCATCTTTTCCTTAAAGTTATCCACAATATCCATACGCTTCACAATATACTCTTTCATATTGCGATAACTATCAGAAATCTTAAGCTCACAAGTTCCCTCTTTATACTTATTATTGATAAAAGTACAAGCGTTCTTAAAATCTCTTTTTTGTTTCTCTAATAAATCAGAATTATGATTACGTATAATATATTCCATTACCGTTTTTTCACAATCACCACTTATATTACTTAAATGATTAAAACCCTCATAACCATCTGTATACATAGGATTATCCTTTACTGGTAATAAAGAATTAAACTCCATACCAATCAATATTGAATTAATCATTTTATTCTTAGCGCTGCCTGGATGAATTGATAAACCATTGATAGTTACAGTAGCACTAGCCGCATTGAAGTTTTCATATTCAATATCAAATATTGGACCACCATCAACTGTATAAGCATAATCCGCATTGAAATACTTCACATCAAAGTTCTCAGTTCCCCTACCTATTTCCTCATCTGGAGTAAAGGCTATAGCTAAACCCTTATGCTTAATATCAGGATTATCTTTTAAAATTTCTAAAACATCCATGATAATCGCAATACCAGCCTTATCATCGCCACCTAATAAAGTATTACCATCAGTAACCATAATATCGGAACCAATATCAATATTTAAAATAGGAAACTCCTTAGGAGACATCTTAATATTCTTTTCCTTATTTAACACGATAGTAGAACCATCATACTTCTCAATAATACGTGGATTAACACCAATATCAGAC
>CAVAIM010000140.1:0-3261 GCA_963588755.1 bacterium
CATCAACACCAAGTTCTGCTTTAATTGATGGCTTAAATCCATTACCAGTAGTTTCTGCGTTTAATAACTTTGCAGTAGTTCTATTATGTAGGTATGTTTTTAATACACCATTGTCAACTAATACCTTTGATTGTGTATTTACACCCTCATCATCAAATGGAACATGATTGAATTCATTTTTATAAGGATCATCAATAAATGTTACATTATCTCCAAATACCTTAGTACCAATCTTAGAATCAAATTGGCTCATCTTCTTAATTACTTCTAGTGCACTAAAGTGCATAGAGTAAGCACTAAGTAATGTATTCATGCATTCATTAGATAATACTACTTTATAGGCTTTAGTAGGAATAGATTCAGCACCTAATTCTTTAATAGCTTTATCAGCTGAATCTAATACAAGTTTAGATACATCAATATCTTTAATATTTAAAAATTCTTGTATAGCATATTCACTTCTAGTGTCATTTTCACTCTTTACAACAGCTTCACACATTATACTACCAACGCATGTAGAATATGATTTATTTAAGCCTTTATTGTTTACAATTGTCTTCTTGTATGTAGTTAAGACAAAAGATGCAACTACTGTTTCTACTAGAGGAGAATATTCTTTAATTTTAGTTACAACATCTTTTAATAAATCAATTTGTGCACTCTTTGAATAATCTTTAAAATCAGATGTTTCGTTTTCTTTAATATCAATAACACTTGAATCACTATAGAATGAAGATGAATCAGTATTTTCTAGATATTTAGCTTGAGTAAATAAACGTTCTGCAATTTCATCATACTTATCTTCACTAATATTTTCTACATAAGTAGATACACATTTATTGTCAATTAAAGCTCTAATACTATAAACATTACTTAAAGCTACTTTATTTTCACTAACTTCATAATTAAATAATTTAATAGATTCACTATTCTTTTCAATTGAATAAACTTCAACATCAGTAAATCCTTTTTCTAAAACTTTATTAATTAAAGATTTGAAATCCATTACTTTCTTCCTCCGTTTCCACCAACAGTCATATTAAGAATTCTAATAGTAGGTTCACCTACATTTGCATAAACTGAACCACTTGATGCACCACATACACCATGACCAAATGATTGGTTATCACAAACTCTATCTATATTAAGTAGTGCATTTGCACCATTTCCAATTAGTGTAGCACCTTTAACTGGAGTAGTAATCTTACCATCTTCAATTAAGTATCCAACATTAACTGCAAAGTTAAACTCACCAGTTACAGGGTTTACAGAACCACCACCTAGTGATTTTGCAAATAGTCCATACTTAGTATCCTTAATTACATCTTCAAACTTATCAGTACCATTACAAATGAATGTATTAGTCATACGGCTAGTAGGGGAGAATTTATATGATTCTCTTCTAGAAGAACCAGTAGCTTCTTCACCCATTCTTCTACCGTTTTTCATATCTACCATATAACTATTTAAGATACCATTCTTAATAAGTAGATTTCTTTGAGCCTTATGTCCTTCATCATCGACATTAGTTGAACCCCATTCGTTTAGAAGAGTTCCATCATCAACTGCATTTACAATACTTGAGGCAATTTGTGTGCCTTTTTTACCACTAAATACAGATAGATTTAGAGCTACACTTGAGGCTTCTAGTGAGTGACCACAAGCTTCATGGAATAATACACCACCAAATCCATTATGCATAACTACAGGATATACACCACCAACCATGTCAGGAGCGTCAACCATTTCAACTGCGTCATGCGCAACGTCTTCTGCAAACTTAACTAAATCCTTATCTTTATAGTAATCAAATCCTGCATTACAACCAATTGAATTACCATTAGATTGGCTCTTACCATTATGACGAGCTATAGCACTAGCTGAAATTCTATTTTGATTTCTAACATCATGGATAAATTGTCCTTTAGTATTTGCAATAGTAACATATTGAGTAACTTCCATTAATTGTGATACAGCTTGTACAATTAGAGGGCTATATCCCTTAATAGTATTGTATACTTGCCAAAGAACAGGTAATTTTTTGCTATAAGGAACATCCTTACTAGGAGTCTTAATATTTACACCACCTGTTGCATATTCTTCTTTAAGTTCATATTGTAGTCCAATTGGCTCACCTTCAAAAGATTTTGCAAGCTTAGTAGATAGAGACATCATAGCCTCAAAGCTTGTTTCATTTGAGTAACCATAAACTTCTTCTAATCCTTTAAGTAATCTAATACCTACACCATAAGTTTCTTCAGTATTAATAGAATCAACTCTATCACTTAATATCTTAATTGTATTCTTATAAGTGTCTTCATAAAATATTTCTGCGTAATCACATCCACTACTTAGACAGTTATCTAATACTTGTTTAGCTTCTTTAATATCTAACATTTCTTACACCTCTTTTATATTTAATGATATTCTAGCACTATTATAAATATTATTCAAAACAAATTGCTTAAAATATACAAAAATTTTATTATTTAATAAAATATAAAAATAAGTAGCAATGTTTGCTACTTAATTAGACTATATAACACATAAGCATCTTTAAATTCTTTAGGATCAAATGATGTAACTTCCTTAAATTTTTCAATTTGATTAATTAATGTATTTCTATGCATAAATAACTCTTTACTACTCTTTAAAGTATTCATATTATTTATAAAGAATACCTTTAAAGTATTATACATAGTATAGTTTGAGTAATACTTTTTAAATACAACTTTTCTAATATCATCATTAACTAAATTAGTTTCTAGTAATAATTCATTTAAATTATAAATCGTATTAATAAGTTCATCATTAAAATATTTAACTATTACACTAATCTCAAAATCTCTTTCAAGCTCTGAATTAGTATATCCAAAATATACCTTAGATGACTCATAGGTATCACAAATATAAGAATTAAAAGCTTCTTGTAATAATACTTTATCAGAATCAGAGTGAAGAATTAAAAAGTGATTATCTAATTCTTTAACTTGATAATTCTTAAATAAAGAATTTAAGAAATCTTTTAATGTTTCTATATTTAAATGATTTTTAGTAATAAGGATAAAATTAAACATTAGCTTCTTCTTTCTTATCAAGTCTTACTAGTAATGTGTGCGCAAACATATCATTAATACTCTTATTTCTTGTACTAATATAAACTATATTAATTATAAATGGCATAAAGAAGAAATAATTAAACATCAAAATAAATAGACTAGCTAGTATTTCACGTTTAAATAATTGACCATAAGATAGCGC
>CAVAIM010000141.1:0-3155 GCA_963588755.1 bacterium
TCTTTGTATGAAGTGAAACGATAGCACAAATATTTACAATTAGAATTACCGCAACTAATCCAGTAATTACATATTCAAATACTGTAGTTTCTCTATTATCAACCTTTAATGTAAATGAAGTATTAGACTTATCTAGATTAAATACTTGATAATCACCAAATTCACTAGTTTCTACTTGTGTTAATTCTTCATTATTACAAGTATAAATATTAGAATCTTTATCTTTAATCTTAACAGTAATATTTTCATATACTACTTCATTACCATTAAGAGTAAATACTAATCTATAGTTTTCACCAGTTCTAACTAATTCAACCTTAGTATTTGAATCAAATTCACCTTCAACAAATATATACTTATCTAGAGTATTAATACTTGTAACTACCTTAGAATATTGAGCATATACGAAGTTGTTTTCTTCTTTAGACCAAGTTACAGTATAGTTATTATCATCAGCCTTAAAGTAATACATTCCATTCTTATAAGTTGCATACTTAAATTCAATATCAGTATCAATATTATCATCATAATATCTAATAATTGAATTGATTTCAAAGCTATCTAAATCATCTAAATCTCCTGAATTAGAGTTCCATTCCATATAGATAACAATATTAGATTTTTGACAAATAGTTACTTCTTCATTGAATAATACATCTAAGATATCTTTAGCTAAAGCATCATAATCTAGAGTATTATCAAATTTAATATCTTCATCCTTATATAATTCTTCAAAGATATTTAAGAATGGATATGATGTAGTTTGAGTACCACCAATATAATATGTTGAACCGAATTGGCTATCTAGATATATAGATAAATTATTATAACTTATCATATTATCTTTAGATAATGCGTAAGCTGCGAAACTCGAATCAGCACCATAATTCTTTGAATCAATACCTAAGAACTTATTTTCAACATAGTAGTTATATTGAATCTTATCATTGAATGTTGAATCAGATAATTCAATTGCCTCAGAATAACCTAAAACTGATCCAGTATAACGAGAATTACTCTTAATTACTAAGTAAGAGTCTGAAATAGTTGAAATTACTGTACTAGCACTTGATGCATAACCTGCAATACCACCGATATAGTCTAGACCTTCTACAATTGTATAGCTTGATGAATATTTGATATTCGCATCAGTTAAGCTTCCTGCAATACCACCAGCATAAGTAGATTTATTCATACCTTCTACTTTTACATGACCATAAGAAACACATTCTAATACACTTGCGTTCTTTAAGTTTCCTGCAATACCACCAGCGTAATTACCACTTGTAACTTTAATGTTTGAATTATTAATACATCCCTTTACATCAGCTTTAATATCAATTAAACCAACAATACCACCGCAAGCCTCAGTAGAAGCTT
Organism: bacterium; assembly: GCA_963588755.1. Lineage (GTDB taxonomy): Bacteria > Bacillota_I > Bacilli_A > Acholeplasmatales > Anaeroplasmataceae > JAEELC01. The sequence continues at coordinate 1,381 of CAVAIM010000141.1, forward strand.
CTACATCACCTTTATTTAGACAGTATAGAATAATGTTATTACCTAAGTTAGTAGCAACATCAATATCTTCGTCATCATTACTATAATTTAATAATTGGTTAATAATATCTTCATATTGATTAGTGTTAAAATATTTAGAATAATCTGAATCACTTGATTTAGTAATTGTTGTATAGTAACCAACAATACCACCTACATTACTTCTACCATATACATTTGCATTATTAGTATTAAAATAATATGCACCATTAGATAAACCTGCAATACCACCAATGAATGAACCAATATTAGTATAACCAACTCTTGAATTGTTAGTACACTTAATAATTTCACCAATTGAGTATCCTGCAATACCACCAATACAGTAGATATTATCATTTGAAGTATATGATTTAGCATTTATAATTTGATTATTAGTAGATTCAATAATCTTACCACCATTGAATCCTGCAATACCACCAACATATGATTTACCATAGACAAATGCTTTATTTACTACACTTGTTACATATGCATAACCATAACTTACTGTTGAATCTGTACTTGATTCATCACTAGATAGCTTATAGTTACCTACATATCCAATAATACCAACATATGACTTACCTTCAATCTTACCTGATACTGAAATATTATTTACCTTACCATAAAGACGACCGATAAGACCTACATATGAAGCTTTAGATGCATTAATTGTTACATTTTCAAAATCAACATTATTAATTGAAGCGTTCTTTGTAACTAAATTAAATAATGAGGCATATTCATTAGAGTTATCACTTGAGTAAACAAAATTTAAGATTGAATGATAGTTACCATTAAATGTACCATTAAATTCTTTAATAGAAAGATTTGAATAGTTAGATAGGTAAATGTCATTAGTTAAATTAAATACTTTATTAATAGAGTATATTGAATCGTTATTACAATTATCTACAAATTGTGCAAAATCAGACGCTGTATTAATGTTTACATATGTTAATTCACTCTCATTTGACTTAAGTGAGAATTTGTAATGTCTAGTACGAGAATAGATATGTTCTGTTGAGAATAAGATTTCATATGTACCTTCTTGGCTAATTACAATATAGTCACTTGAATCTTTATAGTAATCAACACCATCAGTAATATAGAATTCAACATTTTTCTTAACTTGTTGCTTATCAAAAGTAATAGTTAATAAATATTGTTCGAAATCCTTATCATATAAATCATCATTTTCTTCTACTTTAGTAAACTTATAAGTATCACTTAAATTATAATTACCATAATCATCATATAAATAATTATTAGTGTTACTAGCTAGATAGTAATCATTGATTGCATGTTCCGCCTTAGACGCAACAGTTTCATACTTTTCACTAACTAATGGCTTAAATTGAACTGTATACCATCCTAAATCAGAGATAGTAATCTTTGATACTACAGTATCTGAATCATTATCATCATCAATTACAGTATAAGTATTAGTTACTTGATCTAATAAATAGATATTATAGTTAAACGCAAAATCTCTTGATCCAATAAAGAATTCTTTTGATTTATAATTAGTAATATTAGTATCTCTATTAAAATCTAATTTATATAGAGTAGTACCATTATTATCAATCTTATCACTATCTTGATACTTAAGTGTTAAATCATTCTTAAATGAAATATAGTATAGGCTTGATTCATCAATATTTGCATTGTATGTATAATCATCACCACTACCAATATTACCATCTTCATCATACTTATAGACATTACCATCAACAGTCTTTTCACTAATATAT
>CAVAIM010000142.1:0-3114 GCA_963588755.1 bacterium
ATACAAGTGGTTCTATTACGGATGAACAACTTACAAGTGCCTATTCAGAGATAAATGGTGCACTTGAACAAAATATTAAAATGAAAGCACATCTTATATTCTTTGACGCTAAATGTTCAAAAATGTATGATTTTGATTCTCTTGATTCACTTCTTAAAATTAAACCTTTAGGTGGTGGAGGTACAAGTTTAGATGATTTCTTTAATAGACTTGACTATTTTAGAAAACAAATTAATGGTAAAATAGATGCGATAGTATGTATTACTGATGGTGAATTTATTATACCTAATGAAAAAAGAAGAGAAAATATACCATTTATATGGTTAATTAATAATAGATTTATTACTCCTTCTTGGGGTATAGTTGCACGAATTGATTAAAGGAGATTTATATATGATAATTAAAGCTTATGATAATTCAAATGATTTATTATTTGAAATGGAATGTGATTCAGTAAGTCCTGTATCATCTTACCTTATTGAGAATAATTTGAAGAGTGAACCAGCACATTACTATGATAATAGTTTAGAAGGTTATAATGTTAGAGTTAATACTAAGTCAACTCAAGATGATATTAACAATTTTAAAAATCTAACTAATCTAGATTCAGAAATTAAAGACGCAATGTTAGAACTAGAGATTAACAAACAAACTAAAATTTCAAGTGTTACTTTAGAAGAGGCAAGCGACGCTAATATTTCATTCTTTTCAATTTATATGAAAATATTAAAGATGAATATGATAATGAATTTGATGATTGTGATTTTTTGGAATTAATATTTTAAATTTTTGAGATAGTGCAAACTATCTCTTTTAATTTTTATTTAAAAAACATTACTTTTTATAAAATATGTTTAAAACAAAACACAAAAATTATAAAATTTAATTTGTGTTTTAATTGTAATAATCACTTATATTTTATATAATAGATTCAATGTTTGTGGAGGTTTTTATGGAATTAATTAACGCTTTAAGAAATAGAAGAAGTATTAGAAAATTTAAGGATGAACTTATAGATGATGATGTTATCAAGAAAGCAATTGACAACGCAAGATTTTATCCTTCATGGAAGAATAGTCAAACTGTAAGATTTGTACTTGTTAAAGATCTAGAGTTAAAGAGTAAGATTTCAAATGCTTGTTTAGGATTTGAACATAATACTCTAATTATTAATCACGCACCTGAACTTATTGTTGTATTAACGCGTGTTAAGAGAAGTGGATATGAACGTGATGGTAGCGCAACTACATCCCTTGGTTCTCATTTTGAATCATTTGATGCAGGAATCGCAACAGAGAATTTAATGTTATCACTATATAATGAAAATATTGGTTCTTGTGTTTTAGGTATATATGACGAAGCGATGGTAAGAGAAATATTATCTGTAAGTGATGAATATAAAGTATCTTGTCTTCTTCCTATAGGTTATCCCTTAGAACAACCTGAAGCTCCGAAGAGAAAAGAAGTTAGCGATATTTTAATTATTAAATAGGAGTTTATATGAGTAAAGAATTAAAAATTGAAGATATTAAAGAATATAGTAAAAGTTTTAAAAAGAGTAAGAATAATCAATTATTATCAAATATTGTAAGAAAAGTTGGTATAGAAGAAGCTATTTATAATTATGATGAAGCTTCAAAACTTCAAAATGTATTTAATGTTCAAGTTAAAGATATGCCTGCAATTCAAAATCAAAAACGTTCAGGACGTTGCTGGATGTTTTCTTCAATAAATGTTATTAAACAAATCATTACAAAATCCCTTGGTGTTAAGAGTATTGATTTATCATATACACATTTATTCTTCTATGATAAGCTTGAAAAAGCTAATATGTTATATGAAAGAGCTATTGAATTAATTGATTTTAATAAAGAATCAAGAGAATTCCAATTCATTATAACTAACGGAGCTAATCAAGATGGTGGTTGGTGGCACCAATTCAAAGATTTAATTAAGAAATATGGTATTGTACCACTAGAAGCTAGCCCTGAAGTATTCTCATCTACTAATTCAAACTATTTAGATAAGACTTTAACTTTAGCTCAAGTTAAGGGTGTAGATACACTAAAGAACATGAGACTTAATGGAGCTAGTATAGAAGAATTAGAAGAGAAAAAGAATGAATTATTAAAAGATATTTATAAAATTCTTGCAATCTCTTTAGGTGAACCTGTTTCTAAATTTAAGTATAGTTATACTAAAACTAATGAAGAAACAAAGGAAGATACTGTTGTAGAAATTAAATCTACTCCACTTGATTTCTTTAATGATTATGTAAAAGAAGAATTAGATGATTATGTAAATCTAGTTAACTATCCTACAAGTGAAAAACCTTATTATCAAAGATATTATAATATTGGTTCACAAGCTCAAGCAGGGGAAGAATTCTTTAGTCTTAATTTACCAATTGAAGAATTAAAGAGTGCTGCAATCGCCTCACTTAAAGATGGTAAAGCTATGTGGTTTGCGTGCGACGTGTTAACTAGTGCTTTCTCAAAAGAAGGTATTTTATCAACTGAAGCTTGTAACTTAAGTGAACTATTTAACATTGATTTTGATATGGATAAATATGAACGTCTTCGTTATTTTGCGTCATCTCCATGTCACGCAATGACTCTATCAGCTGTTAACCTAAATAAGAAGGGTAAACCTAATAGATGGCAAATTTATAATTCTTGGGGTAAGGAATTAGGATTTGATGGAATATATGTAATGTCTGATAAGTGGTTTGATGAATATGTATATTCTGTAGTAGTAAATAAAAAATACTTATCAGAAAAAGCTGTTTCTGCACTAGATTCTAAGATTATTACCTTAGACCCGTGGGAGCCATTAGCTTAAGAAGAATAAAATGAGTAAAACAAGAATTCAAGATGATTTATATGAAACAATAAATGGTGAGTGGATTCAATAAGCTATAATTCCAACTGACAGACCTGTTACGGGTGGCACTCTAGTTTTCTGCTGAAGATGTCGTCATTCTTTTTTTAGGAGTAATTTTATCCTTTATAAGCTTATAAATATGCTCTAAGATGAACTCCAATTCTACTTGAGTTAACTTTTTAAATCATCAATAGTCATCTTACCACCTTCCATTCGAAGGCAGTATAGATG
>CAVAIM010000143.1:0-3070 GCA_963588755.1 bacterium
CAACTAATGCTATACCTTAACTATATTATACCATATCAGGAAGTTAGTATTGCAATTTTTGGAAAGGGAGGAATTTAACTTTTCATTTAAGATATTTAGAGATGTTAAGTAAAAATACTTGACAGCCTATATCGAATTATGTATAATGGTTAAGGAAAAATTTATTAACAAAGGAGTGACATAAGTATGGTTAAAATTAGATTACAACGTTTTGGTGCTCACAAAGCTCCAAAGTATAGAATTGTAGCTGCTGATTCAAGATCACCTCGTGATGGTAAGTTCCTTGAAATCCTTGGAAGTTATGATCCAAAGACTCAACCTGCAACAGTTAAGTTAAATGTTGAAGGTATCGAAGCTTGGGTAAACAATGGTGCTCAATTAACAGTAACTGTTAAGAACTTATTAAAAGCTGAAAAAGCTTCTAAATAGTGAGGTAGCGCTGTGGGATCATTTGAAGATTTAATTCAAAATTTGATTGAACCACTATTATCAAGCAAAGATGACTTTGAAGTTGAAAATGCTGGAGAAGTTGACGGAATCTTAACATTTAATGCTAAAGTTAAAGAGGAAGATTTAGGAAGAGTAGTTGGTAAAGGTGGACATATCGCCAAAGCTATAAGAACTATTCTTTATGCTAAAGCTAGCAAAGAGAATATAAAGGTTCGTTTAAACATAATTGCTAAGTAAGGATCAGATGTTGATCCTTTTTCTTATTCCTTTTAGGTGAAATATTATTTCACAATATTGCGTATGCTTTTTCTTAAACTTACATTTTTTAAATGTATATTTTGTCTTGTTTTTGGTGTACTATATAGGTGTCTTAAGGAATTGAGACAAAAAACAAATAACAATAATAAACAAAGCTTTAGGTACTAATAAGATTATCATCATACATAACTCTCTCCCTAAATTCTAAATAATCTTATGATAACGTACCTGAGGAAGAACTCTTGCCTTTTGCGAGAGTTTTTCTTTTGGTATAAATTGTTCTATGAACTCTTATTGGCTTTAAACAAACTGTATTTTCATCAAGAAATTATAGTATAATTATGCATGATTTTTTAGAACTTGTAATATAAATCAATCAATTCAGATAAAATTTTTGAGTGAAATATTATTTCACATATTTACGTATAGATTAACTTAAAGTTACATTATTAATGTGTATATTTTACCCTTGTTTAAGAGTATCATATAAGTGTCTTAAGAGATTAAGACAATAAACAAATAAAATAACAATAATAAACAAAGCTAGGGTACTAAATAAGATTATCATCATACATAACTCTCTCCCTAAATTCTAAGTAATCTTATTAAACATAGTACCCGAGGAAGAACTCTTGCCTTTTGCGAGAGTTTTTCTTTTTGTCTTAAAGTTTAAACATAAAGAAAAGACATTGCCGATAATGACAATGTCTATTTTAATTATTATTAATTGTTAAATGTAAATGTAAAAGAAGTATATTCATTTAATTTAGAATCTAAATCAACTTTAATATTATTATTAATACAAATATATTTTACAATACTTAATCCAAGTCCTGTTCCACCAAGTTTTCTACTACGGGCTTTATCTACTCTAAAGAAGCGTTCCCATATTCTATCTTTGTATTTATCAGGAATACCAATGCCGGTATCTTTAATCTTTAAAGTCTTATTAGAAGAAGAGATATCAATAAATATCTTACCATTATCTTTATTGTATCTAATCGCGTTTTCTAGTACGTTTTTAATCAATGTGAATAAATCCTCATTAGAGATGAAAGAATTAAAATCATCACCTGTTGTGATTACTTCAATTGATTTATCCTTAATAGCTTGATCAAATGATTTTAGTACTTGAATAGTAGTATTCTTAACAAATATTGAATCAACTATATTTGGCTTTTCATTAGTCTCAAGACGAGATAGTTCAAGCATCTCTATTACAATATCATTCATTCTCTTAGATTCAAATAATATTCTATCTAGAGAATCATTAATCTCTTTAGGATCAGTTATAAAGCCAGCTCTAATCATTTCTGAATATCCAATGATACTAGTTAAAGGACTCTTTAATTCATGGCTAGCATTCGCAAAGAAGTCTGATTTAGCTTTCTTTAAGTTTGTTTCATCAGTTATATCAAATAATGTATAACATATACCTTCATTATTGATATTAAGTGTCTTAGTTTTAAATTTAGATGCATATAATAGATAATGTCTATTATTTAAATTGAATTCTTTAGAAGAGTCACCTTGCTCGCTAGCCTCTTTAAATAATTCATTAAATTCAGGCATTATTGTAATGTTTAATAGAGTATCATAAGGAGCTTGAGTATAGTTAAATAATTTCTTTATAAAATCATTTACTAATACTACATTCTTATATAAATCAACTATGATTAAACCTTGTTTCATAGTATTAATTATATAATTAAGCTTTTCTTTCTCATATTCTAGAGAGTTAATTTTAGTTTCAATAAGTTCTTTAGTATTATCTATTTGTCTGCCTAATGAATCAATACTAACCTTTTTAGTATCTAAGTATTCACCAGTTACTATATAATTAAGTCTATTAATATCATTTTTAATAGGTTTCATTGAATATTCAAAGAATTTATAATCAATTAATAGAGTTACAAGTAGCGCTATAATAAATAGAATAACAGTTATTATTATACTATTAGTAATTGCACTATTTACATAATCCATTGGAAGAGCTACTCTTACATACATTGTAGTATTATTTACAATACTTACCTGTGCTAAATACATCATATTAGTATTTAATGTATCAGAGTATCTAATTACAACTTTACCTAAGTTTTTAATTTCTTCTCTATCTAGATGGTTTTCCTCTACTATATCAGCTCTTGAATCATATAATACATTACCATCTTTATCAATGATTGTAAGACGTAAGTTATTATTAGAATCAATTACTATTTTACTAGTTTCACTTATAGCCTCCGATACATTAGAAGAATTAGAAGATAGTAAGTTTCTTGTTATATTTAGAGTAGAATTTAAATTGTTTTCAATTTGTTTTTTACTGTAATTATTAATAATATTAATACTTGCGATTAAA
>CAVAIM010000144.1:0-3059 GCA_963588755.1 bacterium
GTTATAGATAAAGAAAGATATGTAAAAGAATACATTGCGTTAGGACATAATTTAGCTTTAGAATTTAAAGGTAAGACAATAGAAGAGCTAATTAAGGATTTCCATTTAAGTGTTCGTATTAATGATGAATCTAACTATAAAATTGATTTAGCTTGTTTTAAAGCAACTAATAAAATATTTATATCTGAAACTAATATCAATAGAGTTTATAAGAAATTAAACCGTTTTGGTATTGTAATAAGTCTAGATAAGATAAAAGAAGTAGCACTAGCCTATGCACTATATTACTATTTAAAATATTCAAAGAATAGTAAATATAAATTAATAGAAAGTAAATCTATTTATCTTTCTAATTTAAAATCCCATTCTAAAATGAATACAATAGATGATATTGCGGCTTTAAGCTTTGCTCGTGAACTTACTAATTTAAACTACTCTCCATATGTTTTTAATATAGTTTTATATTCTTGTATAGATAAAGATAAGTTTAAAAAAGCAGTTTTTGAACTTATAGAAGAGGAATATGAAATTTTAGATTGCGAGAATTTTTAAATAAATGAAATAAGGATTGTGAACTAATCACAATCCTTTTATTCTTATAATATTTCTCTCTTATAATATCCTCTAGTATCCATTTTCTTATTGAAATAAGATTTAGAAGAATTTAAATTATTTAACTTTTCTTGATATTCTTTAATAACCTTAGCTGTTTCTGACTCGTCTTCAATAGTAAATTGAAGTCTAATATTTTTAGTTAGTTTTAATACATCAGCTAAATCATCAATTAGATTTAAAGCCTTATCATTATATATGTGTGTTATACAATTCTTTCTTGATGTAGGAAACTTAGAATAAGAATCTTCAAGTTCATATTTATGGTCTTGGCATTTACCACATTCACCATATCTCTTTAAAGGACAGTACTTTAAAGTCATAAGGTTTTGGTGTCCATATACTATAATTTCTACATTAGGGTTAGTTTTATACTTTGTTTTATAACTATCTAGAGTATTTCTTAATTCTAAATAACTCATTTCTAAAGACATTGTAACTAAATCAATACCTGATTTATGTAGGTAGTAAATAGAATCACTATTAGATACATTAAATGAATAATCTGATACTAATCTAGCTTTATCTTTATAATAATATATACCACCATAAGAACCAACTAATATAGTATCTCCTACTTCTTTGTATTTTGCATTAACATAAGGAGAATAATTAGTTTCATCATATATTTGCTTAATACCTAGTTTAGCACAAACTTCAGCTTGTTCTTTAGTTGTGCAATAAGCTGAAAGGCTTATTGTTTGTTCTAGAGGGTATTCAATAGGACTAACTTCTACATTATCTATAAAGTCTAATCTTTCACCTTGATAGTAGTTAGTTATTTGTTCAAGCAAGTTTCTTCTTGTTTCATTGATTGAAGAAATAGTCATAAATAAATCACCATTTAAATGATTAATTACTTCATTTAAATAAAGTGAAGTATCACCAAATTTAGATAATTGTTTAAATAAAGTATTAGTATCAATTGGTTTAGATTTTGCACTATCAAATACTTGATTACTTACTGATGTAAAAGTAATTCCATCAATTGTAGTACTTAGTGTTAAAGGGGTTCCTATAGTACCGCTTGCAATTATATCGATGCTACGCTTAAATTCATTAGTAATAGTTAAATCAATAGAAGAATCAATCATCTTATAAATTTGAGTATTTTGTGGGAATTGTCTATAAATATTTACAAGACATGATTTGTTAGAAGACTTGATTTCATTTAACTTATCATCAAACATTTGATCTACAGTGAAGAAGTAATCTTCAGCTGCGGCAATTCTTACTCTATCTCCTACTTGAAGGTTTCTTGATAGATTTAATTTAGTATATTTATCTTTTAAAGAATCAATAGTACCAATTAAAGCACCCTCATTGTTTTTCTTACGAATATCTACTATTTGTCCCTTATCTTCACCAAATAAGAAACCTTTAGTATAGTTTCTGTGGAATATTGTATCAAGAAGAGCTGGCTTATAAGAAGGATTATCTAGTTTCTTTCTATATTCAGATACAACGATTTTAACGTATTCGCTATCTTTCATTCTACCTTCAATCTTAAGACTATCTACACCAATACTTGATAACTCACGTAAATATTCACTAGTATTTAAGTCTCTCATTGAAAGATGGAATCCTTGTTCAACTAGTTTGTTATCCTTATATAGTTTATAGTCTCTACGACAATTTTGAGCACATCTACCTCTGTTACCACTTCTAAGTGTTAACATAGAAGAGAATAGACATCCACCACTATAAGAAACACATAAAGCACCGTGCGCAAATATTTCTAGTGGCATATTAGACTTAGATTTAATATCTTTAATTTCTTCATAAGTAACTTCACGGGCAAGTACACAACGCTTTGCACCAAGAGAAGAAAAGAAGTAGACATCATTTAAATCCTTAATACCTACTTGAGTAGACATATGAGCTTCCATATTAGGACAATGAGTAATAATATAATTAATCATTGCATAGTCAGCTACAATAATACCATCAACACCCATGTTATAAAGTACTTTAACATAAGCTTTACAGTCATCTAGTTCATTCTCTTTTAACATAGTATTAACTGTAACATATATTTTCTTACCTATTTGATGGGCTAGAGATAACGCAACTTTAAGTTCATCTAAGGTAAAGTTTTTTGCATAAGCTCTTGCACCAAAGCGTTCAGTCGCAAGATATACTGCATCTGCACCATTATATATTGCTTGTTTAAAACAATCTAAATCTCCTGCTGGAGCTAATAATTCTGTAAACATAAAAAATCACCTTTTAAATTATATCTTATTTCTTATTAAAATAATATATCTTTATTATTATAGTTAATTATCTTTATGTATTAGTTTATTTAATAAGTCATTATATTCTTTACTAAACTTATCTAAGTAGGATGGTTCTAGACTTAATTCAATCTCTTTGTGCTTTAAAGATGACATAGTCATCGCATTTATCATGTATAAACTATACATTCCTTCTAATCCATCTATTAC
>CAVAIM010000145.1:0-3056 GCA_963588755.1 bacterium
CTTTTAAGGGTGCATTTATTGTAATTAGTCACGATGTTGAATTTGCAAGCGCTATAGCACGTGTTGTTTATGAGATTAATAATAAACAACTAGTTCGTTATAAGGGTGATTATGAGTTCTATTTAAAAGAACATGAAATTAGAAATGAGCATATGCAAAGAGAATATATTAATCAACAAAAATATATTAAAGCTACAGAAGATTGGATTAGTGCTCATATCGTTAGAGCTACTTCAGCTCGTCAAGCTAAAGAACGTCAAAGAAAGCTTGAACGTCTTGATAGACTTGATAAACCAAAAGAAGAAGCAGTTATTAAAATTAGATTCCCATTCTCTTCATCTACAGGGGATGAGGTTTTAAAATTAACTGATTTAGAGGTTGGTTATAATGGTAAGGCTATACTACCTCCTTTAAATCTTTTAATTGAAAAGAATAAGAAAGTTGCAATACTAGGGCACAATGGAGTAGGTAAAACTACTATACTTAAAACTATTATGGGTACATTGCCTCAAATTAGTGGTACTTATAAATTTAACAATAGTGCAGTTATTAACTTCTTTGAACAAGAACATGAATTTGCGCCTGGCGTTAACGCAATTAATTATTTGAGAGGCTTCTATCCTTTAAAAGAAGACGGAGAATTAAGAAGTGTACTAGCTCGTCTTGGAATAAAAGGAGAACTAGCACTTAAAGATATGAATACCTTATCTGGAGGAGAACAAACTCGTGTACGTTTAGCTTTAATGACTATGCAAAAGAGTAATGTACTTATTTTAGATGAACCTACTAATCATTTAGATAAGAATACTAAAGAAGCTTTATTTGAAGCACTAGAAGAGTTTGAAGGTTCTGTTATATTAGTATCTCATGAAAAAGATTTCTATGATGGATTACTAGATTACGAGATTAATTTTGATTAAATAAATTTAAAGCTTTGAGTCTTACTCAAGGCTTTTTAAATATTAAAAAAGGCTTTGATCATTCAATCAAAACCTTAAATATTATTAAAACTTATCGATTTCTGCAATCAATTCTTTGATGATATCTTTTTCATCAATCTTTCTAATAACTTCACCCTTCTTAAATAGAATAGCTTCACCTATTCCACCAGCTACACCTAAATCAGCTTCTCTAGCCTCACCAGGTCCATTTACAGCACAACCCATTACCGCAACTTTAATATCTTTATTTACAGTATACAAATAATTTTCAATTTCTTTTGCAATAGGAATCATATTATATTGTGTTCTTCCACAAGTAGGACAAGAAGTAAAGTATGGAACATTCTTAATTAAACCTAAATTATTTAAGATTTCTTTTGCAGCTCTAACTTCAAGTATAGGTTCATCAGTTAAAGATACTCTAATAGTATTTCCTATACCTAAAGACAATATTTGTTCAATACCCATTGCAGACTTGATTAAACCTGAGAAAGCAGTACCTGCCTCAGTTATACCTACATGTAGAGGATAAGGGAATGTTTTACTTGCAAGTTCATAAACTTCCTTAGATAGTTTAATATTAGAAGCCTTTAATGAAATTACAATATCATAGAATCCAAGATTCTCTAAAATCTTTACATGATGCATTGCAGCTTCTACCATGGACTCGGCATTTAAAGTGGTACCCTTAGGAAGAGATCCTCCGTTAACACCGATACGAATAGGAATAGAATGATCTTTAGCTAGTTCTACAATTTCCTTAATCTTTTCTTCATTTCTAATATTACCTGGATTTAATCTGATTGCATTAACACCTTGTTTAATAGAAATGATTGCAAGTTCAGGATCAAAGTGGATATCCGCAACAAGTGGAATATTTATTTGCTTAACAATTTCACCAATTGCATAAGCATCCTCTTTATCTAATACAGCTACTCTAATTATTTCACAACCTGCAGCTTCAAGTTCTTTAATTTGATTTACTGTTGACGCGACATCCTTAGTTTTAGTATTACACATAGATTGAATATAAATGTGTGAATTACCACCAAGTTCTAGGTTTTTAAGTTTTACAGTTTTAGTATTCTCTCTTTTAAACATATTATCACCGAACTAATTATACATTATTTCATTCAATATAAAAATATTGATTATTAATTATTTCTTGAAAAGTATTGAAAAATTAAAAAAAATAGTTATAATATTAATGGTTATTAGACTTGTAAAGATTATTTATATTTGATATAATAATTTAGCATTAATTTACAATTAAGCAAGGATGGTGAAATTATGCGTGATTTAGTAACATTAGTATGCACTGAATGTGGTCAACAAAATTATCATACAGATAAGAACAAGAAACTTAATCCTGAAAGAATTGAGTTCAAGAAGTATTGCCCATCTTGCAAAAAGTCAACTTTACACAGAGAAAAGAAATAAGCTTTGAAAAAAGCTTTTTTTCTTTTCTATAAGGAGAATATATGAAAGTATTTACAAATGGTTCTTTTTTTGAGAACACCTATTTAATTAATAATGAATTAGGTGAAGCTATTCTAGTTGATCCAGGTGAGGGAATAGATGAATATTTAGATGATATTAATGAATATAAGATTAAAGCTATATTATTGACTCATGGACATATAGATCATATAGATGGTATTAAACACTTTTTAAATGTTCCTATTTATATATATAAGGATGAAGTAGAGTTCTTAAGTGATGAAAACTTATCACTATATTCATATTTTAAAAAGAAAATACCTTTTAATGTTAATGAATTAGACATTCACAAACTTAGTGAAGGTTTTATAAATATTATTGGTTTTAATATTCAAGTTATACATACTAGTGGACATACTAGAGGTAGTTGTTGTTATTTATTTGATAATAAATTCTTACTTTCAGGAGACACCTTATTTCAATGTGGTGTTGGAAGAACAGATTTTCCTACAGGTTCACTGAAAATGCTTAATGAGTCTCTTAATATTTTAAAAAACTTGAGGGAAGATATCGTTGTATATCCAGGGCATGGAACAAGCACAACAATTGCTTTTGAAAAACAATATAGTCCATATTTAAGATAGAATTTTTATGAGTTCTATCTTTTTTTATTTA
>CAVAIM010000146.1:0-2981 GCA_963588755.1 bacterium
ATTTATAACTCATGGTCATGAAGACCATATCGGAGGAATCCCTTTCTTCTTAAAAGAAATTAGTGTACCTAAAATTTATGCAGCTGGTGTAACTATTTCTTTAATTAAGAATAAACTTGAAGAACATAAGGATATTAGAATTCCTGAAATTGTTGAATTTAAATCTAATGATGTATTTAAGTTTGATGGTATTGATGTTTCATTCATCCGTATGACTCACTCTGTACCTGATACATTTGGTATTGTTGTAAAAACTAAAGAAGGTACTATTTTCCATACAGGTGACTTTAAGTTTGATATGACTCCAAATGGACCTAATACAGAATTTGCAAAACTTGCAAAGTTAGGTGCTGATGGACTAGATTTATTACTTTCTGACTCTACTAATGCTTGTGTACCTGGTTATACTAAGAGTGAAAAATTAATTGGTAAAAATATCTTAGATTTATTTAAGCATATTCACTCTCGTATACTTGTTGCGACATTCGCTTCAAATATTTATAGAGTACAACAAATTGTAGAAGCTGCGGTTGCTACTAACAGAAAGATTGCAATATTTGGTCGTTCTATGATTAAGACTATTGAAGTAGCTCAATCAATTGGTTACATCAAGGCTAGTCCTTCTACTTTTATTGATGTAGATGATATTAAGAATTATAAGGACCATGAACTAGTAATTATTTGTACTGGTTCTCAAGGTGAACCTCTTGCGGCTTTATCTAAGATTGCTCAAGGTACACATAAGTTTGTTAAACTACGTCCAGGGGACACGGTAATATTCTCATCAAGCCCTATTCCAGGTAATCAAGTTGGTGTAAATAATACAATTAACTTATTATTTAAGAATGGTTGTAATGTAATTACTCATTCCCCTATTACTGATACTCACACATCAGGTCATGCTGCTCAAGGTGATTTAATGTTATTACAAACTCTTCTTCACCCTAAGTATCACATGCCAATTCATGGTGAATATAGAATGTTAAAGACTTCTGGTGAACTTGCGATTGAATGTGGACTTGATCCAAACAATCTATTTGTATTATCAAATGGTGATGTACTTGAAATGTCTAATCATGAAATCAAACAAGCTGGTAAAGTTCCTGCTGCAGACATTTATATTGATGGTGCTGTTTCAGATTTAAATGGTTCTATCATTCATGAAAGAAAGTCTTTATCTGATGATGGTTTATTCAGTTTAATATTTACTATTGAAGAAAAGACAAGACGTATTGCACTTGAGCCACAAGTTGTATCACGTGGTTTTGTTTATATGAAAGAAGCTGAGGAGTTAACAAGTGATCTTGTAAATGAAGCTAAGATCTTCTTAGTAAGAGAACTTGCAAATTCTAAGTTAAGCTATACACAAATTGAAAAAGATTTAACAGATTACTTAAGCAAAATAGTTAAAGAAAAATCAGGTAGAAAACCTATCGTTCTTCCTCTATTTAGCTTTATCTAGGGAGGTAAACAATGGATTATACAGTTATAAAGGCTATTGATAACGAAAATTTATATATTAAAGTGTATAATATTCCAAATCCTAAAGGATGTATCCAAGTTGTACATGGTATGATGGAACATCAAGACAGATATGAAGAATTTGCATTAAGAATGAATGAATTAGGATATTCTGTTGTAACTAGTGACTTAAGAGGTCATGGAAAGAATGCTGAAAACAAAGGCTTCTTCGCAAAGAAAAATGGTCATCTATTATTAATATCAGACCAAGTTACAATTACTAATTTCATTCAAAATGTATTAGATATTCATAATATTGTATTATTTGCTCACTCAATGGGTTCAATTATTGCAAGAAATGTCTTAATTAATAACTCATCAAGTTATTCTAAAGTTATTTTATCTGGTTTCCCTCCTTATCAAAAAGGAGCTCAAGCAGGTCTTTGTGTTGCAGGATTTATTGCCTTCTTCAAGACTAATAATGGTAAATCTAAGATATTAGATAATGCTACTCTAGGACCTTACATGAAAGCTGTTAAGAATAGAAAAACTGATGCTGACTGGGTATCTGTAAGCCAAACAAATATTGATAACTATAACAATGACGAATTATGTGGTGTATATTTCACATGTTCAGCTTATAAAGACTTATATCGTTTAGTTAAAGGATTGCATTATAAGAAATCAACAAATGTTGTAAATATGCCTATTCTTCTTCTAAATGGTAAACAAGATCCTGTTATTGGTAATGCAAAAGGATATAATCAAACAGTTAAAGATTTAAATAGACAAGGTTTTGATAACTTAAAACATGTTGAGTTTGATAATATGAGACATGAAATCTTAAACGAAGATACTAAAGATTTAGTTTATAAAGAAATTGAAATATTCCTTGGTGAATAATTATGTTAACAGTTATTTTAAATAGAAATGAAGAAAAAGAGAAACTTGAAGGTTTCCCTTGGATTTATAATAATGAAATTAATTCATTTCAAGGTAGTATTAAAGATGGTGAAGTTGTAAGAGTTGAAACATTTGAAAGAAAATTCTTATGTTACGGTTTCTTAAATACAAATTCAAAAATCATGGTTAGAATATTATCTTTAAATGAAGCTGATGTAATTAATAAAGAATTCTTCTACAATCGTATTAAATATGCATTAGAACATAGGAAAAATTTATACAATGATTCTAATTGTATGAGATTAATCTTCTCAGAAGCTGACTTCTTACCTGGTCTTATAGTTGATAAATACAACGATATCTTATCAGTTCAATTCCTATCTCTTGGAATGGATAAAATTAAACAAGATATTATTGATATATTAGTTGAACTTGTTAAACCAAGAGGAATTTACGAACGTTCTGACATGCCTGTAAGACTTAAAGAAGGCTTAGAACAAGTTAAAGGTCCTCTATATGGTACATTTGATCCTAGAGTATTAGTAATAGAAAATGGAATCAAATTCTATGTAGATGTAGAAAATGGACAAAAAACTGGATATTTCCTTGATCAAAAA
>CAVAIM010000147.1:0-2977 GCA_963588755.1 bacterium
ATGTATATCTACCTAAAAATAGAAAAGAGTGATGAACTTTTATATACTCATCTTTTTCATATCTATTTTCTAAATCTTTCTCTACAATTAAAGGATTATCACTATTTGATAGTCCTAATCTATTCGAAACTCTTAATACATGAGTATCAACTGCAATGTGAGGTTCTTTATATATTTCCATCATATAAACACATGCAGTTTTATGTCCTACACCACTTAATTTTTCAAGTTCTCTAACACTTTGTGGTATAGAACCTAACTCTTGTAATTGACTACATAGCTTTATAATATTTTTAGTTTTATTCTTGGCTAGACCTAGAGGTCTAATAATCTCGTAGATTTCATCGTAATTATCTTCATGAATATCTTCAAAACTATTAAATTTATTAAATAAGATTGGAGTGATTTTGTTTACATGCTTATCCGTAGTTTGGCTTGAGAGTAGAACTGCAATTAAGAATTCAAAATTATTGTTATATATAAGTTCGCATCTTGCATTTGGATGCATTAAAATAGCTTTACTTAGATACTCGTCCATTTTTGTTTTTAGCTATCATTTCATCTATTTTTTTAATATTACTTGATGTGACTTTATTTAACTTAAATAATTCTCTTTCAATTCTATTAATAGTAATACTTATACCTGATACACTTAAATTTTTAACAGTTTTCTTAATATCATCAAGACTCTTACCATTGTCTAGCCAATCATTTACAGCTTCTAATTCTTTACTAGATAGTGTTCTATTAATCATAGTTTCTAGATACATAATTGCATCTTCTGGGTTACTCTTAGTAATATTATTACCTGATAGAATTATTTCTATTTGATTAAATAATGGTTTAATAGAATATGACTCTTTACCAATTCCATTTACTACATTAAAGTTTAATTCTAAATATCCTAAATCAATAAATCTTGCGATAGCGTCTGATACTTTAATTGAATCAATATTTAATTTATTGCTAATTACGCTTTCTAAATTATTACTTCCAGCTTTAATTTGATTACATAATTCTAAAAGTATTACACTTTCTTCTAAAGATATATTTAAATCTTTTTGAAAATTAATAATAATCTTTGATAAGTCAATCGCATCTATATCATATAATTTTTCAATCATATTATACTCCTGCAACTTTACTTAAAGCTTCTTTAGCTGCAGCTTGTTCGGCAGCTTGTTTAGTCTTACCAAAACCGTGTCCCATAGTAATAGTATCATCCATTCTTACAACAGCTTCAAATAATAAATTATGAGCTGGTCCTGTTTGACCTACAATTTCATACTTTAAAGATCTCTTATCAGATTGAGCTAATTCTTGAAGTAAAGTCTTATAATCCTTAATACCTACTACTTCTTTAACATAAGGTACAACAATACGTTCAAATACCTTATATGTTTCATCAAATCCAACTTCTAGGAAGCAAGCACCAAGAACAGCTTCAAATGCATCTGCAATAATTGCAGGACGCTGTCTACCACCTGTTGCTTCCTCACCTCTACCTAAATATAAATATTCATTTAATGATATCTTAGATGCATATATATCTAGTGCTTCTTCTCTTACGGCTTGACTTCTTTTCTTAGTCATTTCGCCTTCAGCTAAATCATAATGAGAATATAAATACTTAGACATTGAAAGTTCAAGTACAGCATCTCCTAAGAACTCAAGACGTTCATTAAATGCTACATTATGTTCATTACCATATGATGAATGAGTTAGGGCTTCTTTAATTAAATTAGGATTTTTAAACTTGATTCCTAATACCTTTTCAAGTTCACTATAATGTCTCATAACTATTCACCTGCTTTAGGAAGATTTTCTTTAACTTTATTAATAATATCACCTTGAACCATTGTAATAGCTTGTCTAATTGCGTTCTTGAAAGCCTTTGGAGTTGATGATCCATGAGCCTTTACAACAGGAGCCTTAGCACCTAGAATCATTGCGCCACCAATTTCAGATGAATCAAGACGTGTCTTAAATGTAGCTAATTGCTTTTTTAATAGAAGTCCACCAATCTTAGACTTAGTGTTAGTATAGATAGCCTCTTTTAACATCGTACTCATAGCCTTAGCTGTACCTTCAATACTCTTAAGTACTAAATTACCAGAAAAACCATCTGTTACAAAAATATCACAATCACTAGTTAAAATTGTATTAGGTTCAACATTACCATAGAAATTAATTTGAGGAGTATTCTTTAAGATATCATAAGCTTCTTGATCAATAGCTCTACCCTTACCTTCTTCAGTACCAATATTGATTAATCCAACACGAGGGTTTGGATTATTTAATACAGTCTTAGAAACAATTGTAGCCGCAATCGCAAGTTCTTTAAAATGTTCAGCCTTTAATTCTACATTAGCACCAACATCAAGTAATAGTCTTCCCTTACCATCATAGCTTGGTACAATAGGACAAAGTGCTACTCTTTGCATACCTTCAAGTTTTCTTACAAATAAATGAGCACCAACGATAACACATTGAGTAGGTCCTGCAGTTACACAAGCATCACATGTACCATCTTTTAATGATAACATAGCGCTTGCCATAGAACAATCTTTATTCTTTCTTAAATATCCAACAGGATCATGTTCTCCCATTGACATAAACTTAGGTGTATTAATAACCTTAATACGTTCTTTATTAGTTAAAAGTTCATTAATCTTAGCCTCATCACCATATAAATAAATTTCAACATTATCAAATTCTTTTACTGCTTCCATAGCACCAAGAACTGTAGTATTTACTGAATTATCTCCGCCCATTGCGTCGACTGCAATTTTAATCATATTTATTACCACCTTTATCCATTATTTTTAAAAGTTTAATCATTTTTTTAAGTCTTATATATTTATATCATAAATGAGCGTAAATTAGAATATTAAATACAATTTTAATTAAAACGTTTTTATTTAGATTTTCATCCTATTTATTAATTTCTTGTGTTACAATAATAATGTATAAAAGG
>CAVAIM010000148.1:0-2965 GCA_963588755.1 bacterium
TAACATAATTCTTCTATCAATTCTTGTATCTACCATATTAAGCTTCTTGTATGCAAATTTGAAGTTTTTAAATAAAGTAGAAATATCATGATTTTCTTTATATTCTTGTAACATAAAGTATAAATCATCAGAGAATAATTGACTAGATTTAACATTTTCATAGTTAATTAAGATATTAAGTAAATTAGCTGCTTCACTATAGTAATCAAATAATATTGAAATAAAAGAAACTTCTCTTACTTCTTCTTGTTCTAACCCATAAATACGATATTTAAAAGTATACTTCGAAATATCTTCAGGTCTTAAAATACAATAAACAGTTTTAGAATTAATTATTCTATTAGTCGGATGTCCTACAACATCATTTCTGATATATTTTAATTCACGTAAAGTTTTATTATTGTTAATGTTAATAAAGTTTTTACTACCTGTTAAGGAAATAGATAATGTATATATTGCGTCAATTGATACGAATAGAGCTTGCATAAAACCATATAATCTAAGACAAGCTTCTTCTTTAGTATAGTTTTTATCAATTGAGTTATAGAAGAAACCAATAATGTCTTTATTTAAATCTAATACTGAAATACTTGCATCATATTTAATATCTTTATATTTAACCTTAAAACTCTTTAAAGCTTCTTCATATTTAACTTTTTTATCAATAATGTTTAGTTCCATATAAAACCTCAAAAAAATAAAGTCAGCTCTAAATTAAAGCTGACTCTATATTTTTTAGAAGAATGTTCCTCTAGCTTGATCCTTGATCTCTTTAGTTGTTGAGAATGGAATACGAGTAGTGTATCCAGCCTTTGCAGCTACAATCATCTTTGTAGGCCAAACTTGGATTTCAGTGTTCCATCTGTTTACAGTATCATTGTAAACTTCTCTAGCAGCTGTAATTTCTTTTTGAAGATAAGAATTTTGTTGCATTGCATCAGCTATAGCTTGGTGAGCTTTTAAATCTGGATAATTTTCAAATGCAATGTTAACTTTTCTTTCAACATTTTCAACTTCTTTAGTTAATTCATTACGTTCTTCATCACTGATACCTGAACGATATTTTGCAATAGTTGTTAATGTATCCTTGTCTAAATCAATTGACTTGTCTAATAACTTAGCACAGTTTTGTAATATTACAACTCTTTGTTCCATATAGTTATCAATTTGAGAAGCGTCATGTTGTAACTTTTGTTCAAGTTGTCTTAAGTAAGTACCTGCCTTAATCTTCTTGATTAAGAAAATTACACCAGGAATGATTCCACATACCCAAAGAATAACTTGGAATATTGTTGAACCAACACCAACCTTCACAGGAATACGCTTGTTAATTACATTAACGTCTCTTCCATAAGAAGCTTCATCATCAATTTCGTCTAATCCGTTTGCCATATTATTTTTCCTCTACTTTCTTTATTTTATTTATTATATCTTGAATTCCACTTTGACCATCTTGGCATAAAGCAGAAATAAGACCACGTTCATATACACAATTTCTATTTTGAAGACTAGAATACATAGTAGAATATCTCTTTTCAGTAGAATCTACATTTGCAAGTTCCATTTGGCTAGTCTTCTCAAGTGGTATATATTCATACCACTCAACTGGAATATTGTGTAATTTACCATCTCCACCAAGTTTAGTAACAACTTCAACATGCTTTTCAGTTCTATATGAATAAGCTGTAATTGATACTAAGTCACAATCACCATGTTTCTTGATGAAGTTACACTTTAAAATTGCATCTGTTTTTGTTGCAGGATGAACAAGTAAATTCTTATTGAATCTATTAGCCATAGCTTCTTGTTCATATTTAGTATGATATGCCTCATAAGGTATATTATAAATATATTCATGAGTCTTAGTTTGTTGATATAGTGGTATAGATAATAACGGAGCTAAATCAAAGTATAATCCTTTAAAGAATTCTGAATTGATATTAACAAAGTTTGTTTTAGCTTTTTCGATATCATAATGTGCAAATTGACTTGGAGATATCTTATAATTTTGAGTTTGAGAATGGTTAGAGAAAATATAGTTTAACTTCTTATACTTATAGAAGTAGAAATCATCTCCATAAGGTGATTTAGTTAATAATTTACACATATTGTTTTGTGCAAGTGGTGTAAATAATAATCTAAATTGTTGTTCATTATCTCTATCATATGCATGGAACATTCCTTCAAAACGAGAATTTGCAAGTGGAGTAAATGTTTTACCTTTACTAATTGCTTTCTCAGCTAGAGATGCAAGTTCCTTTTCAGTAGATTTTTCAAGTTTTAGGATATCCTTTTCATCCATATCCTTCTTAACTGTAGGCTTTCTAGTGAAAGTTAAATCAGGTGCTGCTTCATTACCATATACTAATCTTGTATCGTACCAATAAGTTGGTGCTTTTCTTGTGATAGTCGCAACAAGAGTTTGTGAATGATGATGTGTTTGAGTATTACCTTTAGAATCTCTTGAAGTAGTAGTCCAATGAATAGTTATTGAACCTGAATAAGTTTTATCACGCATTTCTGTATTAAATGAATTGATAAGTACAAATGGATTACCATAGATATTACCACTTAATACATAATTAGTAGATACCTTAGGATCATTACTATCTTCAAATCCATATTTTTCATGTAAATATTGGAACTTCTTAACATCAAATTCATGATCTAGATCAATTAACGGTGTTGTTTTTTCCATTAAGTCTGATGGAATATTCCAATCATATTCACTATTTAATTGAGCCATTTGTTTCCAACAAGCATTTAATGCTTCTTTAGTCTTAGTTCGAGCTTGAGATACATCTTGATCAAGGCTTTTATTCTTTTTTGCAATTTTTATGAATGCTATAATCGAAACTACAACTACTACAAGACATACAAGTCCTACAATAATACCAGCTACTTTACTAGCACCTGTTAAAAACATGAAACTAAATGCAGAACCAAGTAGTGCAATTATTGCAAG
>CAVAIM010000149.1:0-2954 GCA_963588755.1 bacterium
AGCTGTAAGAGTGAAAGTCATAAAGGAAATAATAACTTAAATACATTTGAATATGTAGAAAATGAGGAAGGTAATATTACAATTACTAAATATAATAATAAAGGTGAAATTACTCTAGAAATTCCTTCACTTATTGATGGTAAGACTGTTACAACAATTAAAGAACAAGCTTTCATGTATAGTGCTGCATTAACTAGTATTACTATCCCTGAAAGTATAACTAGTATAGAGTGGTATGCATTCTATGGATGTTATCACTTAACTGAGGTAATAAATAAATCAAAATTAGATATAACTTTAGGCTCTGATGACTTTGGGTTTGTCGCATACTATGCATTAAATGTTAAATCAAGCGGTGAAAGTAATATTGATAACGTTGATGGATATTTATTCTATACATTAAATAATATTAATTATTTAGTAGGCTATATTGGTTCTAATACATCATTAGTATTACCTAGTGGTTATAATAATAAATCTTATTCTATTAAAAAATATGCATTTTGTGGATGTAACCTTGTCAGTGTAATTATTGGCGACAAAGTGGCAAGTATTGGTGAATATGCATTTTCTATGAATACTAAACTATTAAATGTAGAAATAGGAAATGATGTTAAAACTATTGAAAATAATGCATTTTTATACTGTATAAAATTAAATAGTATTACATTAGGTACTAGTGTAGAAGAAATAGGAGATAATGCATTTGATGGATGCTCGAATTTAGTAGAAGTAATAAATAAATCTAAATTAAATATAGAAAGAGGATCATTAGATTACGGTTATGTAGGATTTAGTGCATTAAATATCAAATCTGAAGGTAAAAGTGATATTGAAAATATAGATGATTATTTATTTTTATCAAGTAACGGTGTTAATTATCTAATTGAATATATTGGCTCTAATACATCACTTGTATTACCTAAAAGTTACAATAATCAATCTTATATTATTAAAGAATATGCATTTTATTCATGTACTAACCTTATAAGTATTGATATTCCTGACAATGTTACAAGTATAGGAAAATGGGCTTTTAACAAATGTTTTTCTCTTGCAAGTATTACTATAGGAAGCAATGTCACAAATATAGGTGAATATGCATTTTATGAATGTTATCATTTAGTAGAAGTAATAAATAAATCTAAATTAAATATAAAATTAGACTCTAATGATTTGGGTTATGTGGGAAATTATGCAATAAATATTAAAACAAGTGGTGAAAGTGATATAGATAATGTTAATGACTTTTTGTTCTTAAGAGTAAATAATACTAATTATTTAGTAGGATATACAGGATATGAATCATCATTAGTATTACCTAATGATTATAGAGGTAATACTTATATAATAAATAAATATGCTTTTTATGTAAGTACTTATCTTTTAAGTGTTACTATTTCAGACGCAGTAACAAGTATTTTAGATAATGCATTTGATTCGTGTTTAGCTTTAAATACTATAATTATAGGAAATAAAGTTTCAAGCATTGGTGAATCAGCGTTTGGAAACTGTTATTATCTTACAAATATATATTATAAAGGTACTAAAGTTGATTGGAGTAATATAAAAATTGACTCTTATAATATGTATATAACAGATAATATTATATATTTTTATAGTGAAAATAAACCCGCCGATACATCAAATAATTATTGGCATTATCAAAATGGCGTTCCTTCAGCTTGGTAAAAAGAAAATCAATAAAATAAGAAGTTTTAAAATTATACTTTTATTGTATTTATGTACATATTTTAGTATAATGTAGCGTGAAAAAGTGAGGAAGTAATAATATGTTAAAACTTGAACATGTTTCAAAATATTATCATAACAACGGTGTTACCACCAAAGGGTTAGATGACATTAATGTAGAATTTAATACAGGTGAAGTTGTAGCGATTACTGGTGAATCTGGTAGTGGTAAATCTACACTATTAAATGTAATATCTAGACTAGATACATTTGATGAAGGTGAGATTTATTTTAAAGGTAATGAAACATCTTTCTTTAATGTCTATGATATGGATCAATTTAGAAAAAATAATATTAGTTTTATCTTTCAAAACTATAATATTATTGATTCATATACAGTGTTAGAAAATGTAATGGTCCCATTACTTATTAATGGTGTATCAAAAAAAGAAGCTAGGGAGAAAGCTTTAGAGATACTTGATAAGGTGAATTTGCAAGAGCGTGCTAACAACAGAGGTACTGAATTATCTGGTGGAGAAAAACAAAGAACTGTTATCGCAAGAGCCCTAGCTCTTGATACACCTATTATTGCGTGTGACGAACCTACAGGAAACCTTGATCAAAAGACTGGTAGAGAGATTATGGAGTTAATTTGTTCTTTAGCTAGTAACAAATTAGTACTTATTGTTACTCATAATTATGATGAGATTAAAGATTTAGCTACAAGAAAGATTAAGATTCATGACGGAAGAATTGTTGAAGATGTAAAGTTTAAGACTTTTGAGAGTGATCAAAAAGAAGAACTAAATCTAGATTATGTACCAATAAAGAAGAAGGTTGATTTTAATATTGCATTAAATAACTTAAAATCAACTCCTAAGAAAACTATCTTTACATTCTTAATCTTTATGGTAATAGCTTTCTTTTCTCTTACAATATTAAAAGATATTGATTCAGCTAATAATCAAAGTTCACCATATTTTCAATATGCAAATGAATCTAAATATTTAGTCTATGATCCTGATTACGAGGCTTTAGACTTAGATACATTAGAAAGTATTGGAAAAGTAGTAAAGAATCCATTTTATGAGAAAACCTATATTAGCCTAAGTGCTGTCGATAGTAAAGGTTTATATATAAATACTGTATATGAGCCTAATGTTGATGGTGATTTAAAGTATGGAAGATACCCTGAGGCTGATAATGAATTCATGATATATACTAATCCTGATATTAAATATAATTATAATATTGGAGACGAA
>CAVAIM010000150.1:0-2915 GCA_963588755.1 bacterium
CATATTAAGCTTTTTTGCAAGAAAAATTTAATTTTTATTTATTTTTTTATAATTCAACCCTCTTTTTATAATATAATTTTAAACCAATTCTTTCAATTTAGTACCAAACCTTATAATTTAGTATTATAATGCAAAGAAAAATATAAATAACACTTGAAATAAAGTTTAAAATTAGTTATAATAACAAGGCTTGTAAAAATAAATGTTTGAGCAAGGAGGTTTATATTATGGCAAAATGTTATGTAACTGGTAAGACAACTACTTTCGGTAATAAGAGATCACACGCTTTAAATGCTTCTCGTCGTACTTGGAAAGCTAACTTACAAACTGCTCACATCGTTTTAGAAGATGGTTCAGTTAAGAAGGTAAAAGTTGCTGCTAGCGTTCTTAAAAAGGGAAACCTTAAGAGAGCTTAAGTTTAACCGCATAGATGAAATCGGCATTTAGCCGATTTTTTGCGTTTTATAGCACTAAATTTTATCAGTTAAAAATAAAAAGGCTTAAAGCCTTTTTTCTTTTTACCCTATAAGTCCTGTGATAAATATTTCAAGTCCTATTACAGTTAATATTACTCCACCAATAATAAGTGCAATCTTTCCAAACTTAGCACCAAACTTCTTACCAATGACTAATGAAATTATACAAACTATAAAAGTTACTAATGCAATAAGTCCACATACTATTAATGCTTCTCTTGCATTATAGTCAGAGAATGTTAATCCTGTAGATAATGCGTCAATTGAAGTTGCAATAGTCTGAATGAATATAACTTTAAAAGTTAAGCCTTTTGCTTCTTTTAAAATATCCTCATCACTTGACTTTGATTTGATTTCTTTAATACCATCAATAATCATTTTTATACCTAAGAAAGCTAAAATAACTAAAGCTAGAATAGGAATTAAATGGTATTGTTCAATTTGTGGTACATTATTATATAATGCATTACCAAAGAAGTATCCAATAAGTGGCATTAAAGCTTGAAATAAACCATACATGAACGCAATAAAGATCATCTTCTTCTTACTCATATTTGGTTCTTCAAGACCATTAGCCATAGATACTGCTGCCGCATCCATTGTTAGACCAAGTCCTAACATTAATCCTGTAGATATTAATTGTCCTGCCTCAATATTTAATATCATAGATTCCTCCAAAAATTTAAAATTACATGAAAAAAAGAGACTAATGCCTACCTTTTCATGTGGTAAGCATAAGTCTCGTTCTTTAAGGTTGAGCCTGGATTAACCATTATGTAGACCAACCGCTTATATTAAGTGAACTACTCCCTTATGGAATACGAATAAAATTATACCATAAAGTTTTTTAATTTCAAGACTATTTTAACAGCCACAATTTGAATTGTGGCATTTAAAGTTTAGTGACCAGTCCTCATCATCAAAATCATTATTAGAGCTCTCAACTACAACTTCAAATTGATTAGTACTAACAGTGATTTCATTTTGTCCTACTTCAATATTATATTCATGTTTCATTACAATATACCTCCTATAAGTTAATACATTCTAGATTTAGATTATCAAACTCATTTTTATGTGATATAGCTACATAATTTATATTATATTTTTTTGTATATTTATCAATATTATTAGCTAATGTAAGGCTAGTATTTGGATCAAGTGACGAAGTAACCTCATCAAGCAAGATTAATGGGGCTTTTCTAATTAATACACGAGCTAAACAAATTCTTTGTTTCTCTCCTCCTGAGATATTACTATCTTGATTATCAATTACCTTATCTAATCCATAATTAGAAACAAATTCTTTAAGACAACAAACATCAATTACTTCATTAATATCTTCTTCACTATAGGACTTTCCTAAAGTAATATTAAACTTAATTGTTTCTTTAAACACTGCATTATCTTGACTAACCGAATTAATTACTTTTAAAGGATTAATATCATTAATTGCTTTATCATCTATCTTAACATTTACATTATCAGATTTATCAAATCCTAGAATAAATCTAAAGATTGAACTCTTACCACTTCCACTTTCACCCTTAAGTAAGTAATTCTTACCACTTTCAATGTTAAAATCTACATTTTTAAGAATTTCTTTATTTTGATAAGTTACACCTGTTGACTTAAATGATACATAAGAATAAGAATTAATTACTGGTTTAGAATCTATAGTTTTAAAGCTTTCTAACATCTTTTTATTTTCTTTATTATTTTTATAATCAGATATACATGTAGATACTTGTCTTATAGGTTCTTGTAAATTACCTGATAAAGCGTATATAGAAACAACACCACCAACTGATATCGCAAATGCATTTTTAAATACGATACCAATTACAAGTAATACAATAGGAACCGCAAATGTTAATGTCATAAATAGTCCCATATATAAACCTTCAATTAAATCATACTCATAATTAGCTTTATACTTTTCTTTCTTATAATTATCTAAATAGACGTTAGTCATTTCATCTTGTTCATTTATTGATCTAATAGAAAAATAATTTTGTACTAATTCTAAAAATTTAGAATCTGTATTAGCACTAGCCTCTTTAGATTTTTGATACTTATCAGCCATTTTTTTAGATAATAACATACTAAAAATAAGTAATACTACTAACATTAGTACAAGAATTAATCCCATAATATAATTCTTTATAAAGATATAAATTAAGTATCCGATTATAGAAGCTAAATTACAAACTAAATTAGGTATATAAGATACTTTATAATATGAATATGCAGGTACAACATCATTTATAAGTTTATTAATATAACCTTGATTATTATTTATATAGAATGAAATATCTTGATTAAATAATTTCTTTATATAATAACTGTTATATAATCCTTCAGCCTTTCTACTAATTATTCTAAAAGTTACTGGAGTTAAATATAAACTTATTAAATAAATAATTAAATATATAATAG
>CAVAIM010000151.1:0-2900 GCA_963588755.1 bacterium
ACATTATAAAACACTTTTTACCTGATTATAAAAAATATGATGTAATTTATGGTTATAGAGCTGATGATTCTTATTTTATGTTTGCGAGAGCTTTTATTAGTAATGAAATTAGTTTATCTCAGTTAGGTTACGCTATGAAACTTGGCAAATTAGGATATCAATATTGTATTAAGAGTAATAAGGCATTTAACAAGTTAAAGTTTATTGATAGTGTTGTAGTTGATAATAATGAATATAAAGCTAAGAAAATTGAGCGTGATAATGAGGCTAGAAGTGAATACCAAAAACAAGCTTCAAAAATAGACCTTGAAGGTCTATTTATAAGAGATATTATAAGGGATGGTATAAAAGATGAAGATTCAAAGTTATAGTGTTGATTTATTAGATATTGCGATGAAGAACTTAGGAGAAGCATTTGATTATGCTAAAAATAGTTATAATATTGAATTAGATGATTTTATGTTTATGTTTATTAAAAGTGGTTATGCCAAACAATTTGAAGATGGTAATCCTTCAATTATTTGTGGGATATCCGGATGTGAACTAGTATTAGATGTATTAACTGAAAATAAATATGAAATAGAAATAAAACAACCTAATAATAGTTTTGATTACTCACGTGAGTATTGGTGTGGATGGATATTAGCTTATTATCAATGGAAAACAAGTTTAAGCTTTTATTATATAACTTCACACGTAAAGATTAGTGAAATTCTATCTTTGTATCCTACACTTCATGAAGCAAGTGAGGAGAAGTTTGTTGATATAATGAACTCAAAAATTAAAGATAGAGTTAAAACAACAAGACTTCAAGAGATGAGAAAATCAAGAAATTTATCTCAAAGTGAATTAAGTAGAAGATCAGGCGTAAACTTAAGAACTTTACAACAATATGAGTTAGGTACAAAAGATATAAATAAAGCTTCTGCAATGAACATATATGCTCTTTCAAAAGCGTTGTATTGTAATGTAGAAGATATACTCGAATTCATTTAAAAATGGTATCACATTTATTTTGTGATACCATATATTTATTATTGTTCGTATTCCATTTCTTTTCTTGCATAATGTATACGGTTAAGGAACTCTTGATCAGGTTCTAAATCATCTAAAGATATATGAGTTTGTTTAACATATTCTTTTTCTTCTTTTATTATATGAGATAAGACAAATGAGAACATGCACAAAATATTTTCATTTTCATCTTCAATATCAACAGGCTTAAAGAAGTCCCCATAAGTTTCGTTATCAAAGTTCCATGGAAGATGATAATCATCATCTTCATCAGAAGAATTAGGATCAATCCTACCCTCTAGTAATGAATACAAAGAATGATGGTTATCTTCCCAAACACCTTGACCTTTCGCATCAAGCAATATAAAACTACGATTTGATTTATAGTCTACTTCACCTAATATAGTAGAATTGAATTCATAATCTTCACCAGTGTCATATGTATAAGTAAACTTTTTTGGTAAATCACTTAAATGATACCTTGCAAGATATTTTTGCGTCTTTATGCCATAACCTTCCATAAATGGAGCCATTACGTATTCGCAGTCCTTAGTCTCAAAGTAGTAACAATGATAAACTTCAGTGTTTAATATAAATGCATAGAAAGTTGCAAGCTTTAAAAGATCAGGATTACCTCTTACAAGTATAGTTCTATAGAATTGTCTTGCATGTCCAGGATAAGAAATTTTAATTTTAGTATATTTCATATGATATCACTCCTTATATATTTTATTTTATCATATAAAAGATAATAATGGAAATTAATTGATATGTTGTATAAGAGTTTTTTGCAATTTTAGTTGACAAATATCATTTATACATGATAAAATAACACATCTTTTTAGCAAAATATGAGTAATCATATGACGCAAAGCTATAGGGTCTTATTGATGAGACAGCCAGTTGCACGATCAAATGATAACTTTATTAATTATTGTAGTTTATCGTTTGTTTTTTGATAGACTACTTTTTTTATGTTTAAGGAGGTATACAAGTGAAATCTAGATTATTAAAATTAATTAGCTTACTTACTGTAGCCTCTTTATGTTTAGTATCAATTGCATTCGGATGGTACGCTGAAAATAAGGATGCAAGTGCTAATGGTATGAAAGTTTCAACTGAAGAGATTACAGAAGATGGTGTAATCGCAACCGATGGTAATAGTGAGAAACATTATAAAATTCATCAAGAGATTACCGCAAACCTTAAAGCTACTAAAGACTTTAATTCAGTTAAAATTAAGTTTGAATATACTAAACTTAGTGAGTCTAGTTATAAAACACTATGTGATAGTACTCAACAATTTATAAGATCAGATTATTTAAAGAATAATATTATATATAAACCAACTACTCTTAATGAAGAGAAAAATGTAATGTGGAATTTATATGATTCTAATAACGTTATTGACTTTTATAATGCTACACTTACTTTAAATAGTGCAGAATATACATTACAAGATAAAGTTGGTGATTCAAATATAAGAGAATTTAAAACGATCCATTCTCTATTAAATTAAACTTTGGTATTAGTACTACTGATGAGGATGGTAATGTTACATATCGATACCCATCATATTCAATTACACAAACAGATGAAGAAACTAAAACTTCTACTAAAACATCAGTAACCGCAATGAATTATAATGTTTTTTTAATTGGTTTAAGTATTAAAATAACATTTATTTGTGAATAAATTACAGAATAGGAATTAAGTATGAAAAAACGATTTATTATATTTATAAGTACAATATTAATCTTAATAACTTCATCTCTATCAGTATTTGCACTATTTAGTGGTGTATTTAGAAAATATCCTACAATTATAACCACTACTAATATTTCTTTTTTGTATAATAATAAGTCCTATCTCGATGAACTTAATAC
>CAVAIM010000152.1:0-2898 GCA_963588755.1 bacterium
ATACTTTTATTTATTTTTCTCCATTATGAGGTAGGTAAATAACTACCTAACTAACTCATTTTGGAAAGAACCTTAATTCTTAAGTTTCTTAATCTTTATTATTTCTTCTTAGTTCAGCAATCTCTAAAATTAACTTCTCTGTCTTTTCCCAACCAAGACATGCATCAGTTATAGATTTACCATAAACTCCACCATCAACCGCTTGATTACCATCTTCAATATAAGATTCAATCATTAAACCTTTAACTATTTTATTAATCTCAGGATTATGACGAGCAGAATGTAGTACTTCCTTCGCAATTCTTATTTGTTCAATATAATTCTTACCACTATTAGAATGATTACAATCAACAATAACAGCTGGATTCTTATAATCTTTTTCATGATATAATTTAGAAATATATTCTAAATCCTCATAATGATAATTCGGGTGTGTAACACCATGCTTATCAACATATCCTCTTAATACAACATGAGCTAAATCATTACCTTTAGATTCAACTTCCCAACCACGGTAAATAAATGTAGAACCATGTTGAGCTGCATTAATAGAATTCATTACAACTGATAAATCACCGCTGGTTGGATTCTTCATACCAACTGGCACATCAATACCAGACGCAAGTAATCTATGTTCTTGATCTTCTACACTTCTAGCACCAACCGCAATATATCCTAGCACATCAGAAATATATGCCCAGTTTTCAGGGTATAACATTTCATCAGCCCCAACAAAACCTGTTTGTTCAATAACTTGAGTATGTAGATGTCTAATAGCTTTAATACCCTTTAACATATCAGGTTCGCCAGTAGGATCAGGTTGATGAATCATTCCCTTATATCCTGCACCAGTAGTACGAGGCTTACCTGTATAAATTCTAGGTATTATATAAAGTACATCATTAACCTTATCATATAATTTTCTTAGTCTCTTACAATAATCAAGTACTGCATCTTCTCTATCAGATGAACAAGGTCCGATGATAAGAATTAGTTTATCAGATTCAGATCTAAAAATCTTAGCTACTTCGATATCATTTAATTCTTTTATTTTTTTGACTTCTTCACTAATAGGATATAGTTCTCTAACTTCTTCAGGAGTTGGTAATTCTAATGTTGAAACGAGATTACGTGAAAATGAACTTCTCATATAATTCAACCTCTTTCTAAAATAAATAAGTGTTTCTATTCTACCACAAATAGAGACATTTTTTAATATCTAGATATCCAATTTTTATATTATAAATTAGATTTAACAAAGCTTAAATAATTACTAGCTTTTTGAGTTAGAACTTGGTAACCAAAGAATGTTAAAACTGAATGATATATATCATTATCGTTTTCTGAAATATTAGAATAATAGCTTACTACATTTCTAATCTCTTCAAGTGGTACATCATAGATTTGTCTAGTATATCCCATTCTTACATATTCAATATCAAAAACACCACTTGATGGCCAAATAGTCTTATCTAATAAATTATCAGTTAATACAAAATTAAACTGATTAAATATTGGCATAATTACATCTAAAGCTTTTTGAGATATCTTACCAATATTTAGACATTGTCTAAGTCTTTCTTTTAAAACATTAAAGGTAATAGGAGCCTCAGTTTCTACAATAGTCTTAATATCATAAGCTAGATCACTTAAAGCTATTTCACTTGAATTGTATAAATCTTCTAAACTAATCTTTTTTAAATTTTTTGACATTACATAATCTTTAACAATAATTTCCATATTATAATCCTCTTTTTCATTATCTTTATTATAATATATTAAAATTTTTATTCAACTAAATAGATAAAAGAGACCCGAAGGTCTCTTCTAAATTATCCAAGATATGAATAAGTTGTAGTTGAACTAATAGCTTTACTATCTTTAGTATATGTATAAGCAATAGAAGTTATCTTATAATCATTTACTAAAATAACTACAGATACATCAGTATCACTTAAAGCATTAGTATCATTGAAGTAGTTTGTACTACTATCTTTCTTAACATTATATGTTACTCTAGTTTCTGTAACAGATACATTACTCAAGTAAGATTCATTTAATGTACAAGTAAATAATTTATTAATATCAAGGGTATCAAATGTTTCTACCTTAGTATCTTTAGTAACTAAAGTAAATGTATCATCTAATTCTTTTCTAGTAGTAACACAAGATCCTTTTTTAGTGTTAGTATCATCAATAGTAATAGATTTAGTATATTGATAAACTACAACTGAACCATCTGAAACAGTTGAATTTACATTTACTAAATATGCATTATCTAGTGAATATAATACTACATTGTTTAAATCAGCAATATTTGTTAAGCTTGTTGGCTTATCTACTGGATCATGAGTAATAGTCTCAGTTGGAGTAGTGCTTCCGCTTTGAGTATTATCATTATTTGAATGTTTACAAGAAGCAAATGATACTAAAACTAATGTTGAAAATAAGACATATT
Source organism: bacterium (assembly GCA_963588755.1). Lineage (GTDB taxonomy): Bacteria > Bacillota_I > Bacilli_A > Acholeplasmatales > Anaeroplasmataceae > JAEELC01. The sequence goes on from CAVAIM010000152.1 coordinate 2,459, forward strand.
TTAATTTTTTCATATCATTTCCTCCTAGAATCTCTTTAATAATAAACCTAATACACTTAGAGAAGTGATAGCAGAAACTAATGCAACAGCAATCGCATTACCATGATTGTAGCTTGACTCAGATACTGCAGTTGCAGAATCAATTGCAGGTGTTAAACTTGCAAGATATTGATTATATGAAGCAAGTAAAGCATTGTAATTAGTTAAGTCAAGGATTTCTCTATTATCGCTTGTTAGATTATCTAATTGCTTAGCTAAGCTCTTTAATTCAGATAAACGAGAAATATCGAATGTTGTATTTAAGTTGTTAATAGTTTCTTGTAAAGCTTTAACTTCCTTAGATGCAGTACGATACTTTAATTCTCTTAAATCAGCGGCAGCATTTAAATAGATTTTTTCCATTTCATCTACTTCTTCTTGAGTATAACCAAACTTAGTTA
>CAVAIM010000153.1:0-2883 GCA_963588755.1 bacterium
AAGTGCGTCTCCTACATAATCTATTCCTTCACTAAATGATCCACCTAATACAAATAACCCCAAGTGAGCACGCGTGCTATCGCAGAATTCAGATAAGATATTATTTCTTTCTTCTATTGTTAAATCCTTAGTTTGTACTACTAAATTAGTTTCTAAATCAGTTAAATGAGGAAGACATAATTCAAGATATTGATAAGATGAAAAGAATACTATATAGTTACCTTTCTTAATAGATACTAATGTTTTAATATCCTTAACAATATCTAATATAGTATATTCTCTATCTTTAAATTTAGTAGATATACTATCATTTACTATAACCTTTAGTTTACTAGGATCAAAAGGAGAATCTAGGGATAAATACTTACCTTCTCCATGTGTAATTAAATCCATATAATAGTTTATTGGGTTCAAAGTAGCACTAAAGAAAACAATCCCATCTGTTTCTTTCTTTACAGTATCTAAGATATAACTAGATGCGTCAAAACACTTAATTTCTAAGTGATAGATATTATTTTCTTTCTTGATAATAAACATGTGATTACTTGAAAAATATTCAGCCGTATCTAAGAAATCCTTTAAATTAAAGAATGCCTCTAGTGCATCATCACGCTCTTTAAATTCTTTCTTCTCTTCAAATATATTAAAAGCTTTAATATAAATAGAATTTAATAGATTAAGTATTTCATCATCTAAATAATGAGAATAATAATACAAGTTCTCACTCATTATCTCATCATATTCTTTTAATTTATTAGTTAATATATCTCTTTTTTTAAATAAGCTCTTATCAAACTGCATTAATATATCAACTAATTTATTAATATCAGTATTTTTAAAGGCGCTTGAATACATCTCTTTTGATCTATCAACTAAGTTATGAGCCTCATCTACTAGTACTTTTGATTTATATACACTATCTTCAAAATATCTTATTAAATGAGCCTTAGGATCAAATACATAGTTATAGTCACATATAATTAAATCTGCAAATTCAGATAAATCTAGGGAGAATTCAAATGGACATATCTCATATTTATTTGCATATTCTTTAATTAAATCATAATCAAATAAATCATTATTTAAATATATATCTTCTATTGCAGTTCTTAATCTATTAAAGTATCCTTTTGCATATTTACATTTTTCAGGCTTACATATTCTTTCCTTAGTAAAACAAGCTTTAGCTTTACTAGTTAGTACTATACTTTTTAGTTTTAAGCCTTTAGAAGCTAGTAACTTCAAAGAATCAATTACAACATCTTGTGTTAGAGTTTTAGCTGTTAAATAGAATAGTTTATCTTTCTTAGTATTAAGTGTCTTAAGGCTTGAGAAAAGACAAGCCATAGTCTTACCGATACCTGTAGGAGCTAGTGTATATAAGATTTGGTTATTAGATAATGTGTAATAACAAGCTCTCATAAGTTCGAATTGTCCTTTTCTCTTCTCTTTGAAAGGAAATTCTACACTCTTTAGTGTTTCAAGTACTGAGGTTTCATTGTATTCAACAAGATGAAGCCAACTTGAATACTTTTCTAATGAGTCAAAAAAGAAACTTTCAAGTTCTTGAAAATCTTTAATTAAATCAAACTTACGAGTTTCATAATCAGGTACATGAATATAGGTAAGTCTTATATGTAATGTATCTAGATTAGATGTATCTGCATATAGATAACTATATAGCATTAATTGAGCTAAATATTCTCTATGGAAATCTAGTGTTATATCTTTAAGTGGAGTTTGTGTAGACTTAATCTCTTCAATTATAGTTTCACCATCTTCTTGTAACACTCCATCAATAAAGCCATGTACAATAAAGGTATCACTCCCTAATTTTATTTCTTTTTTAATATAATATTCTTTTTCTGAATCTTCATTATATTGTTTTTGTAAATATGTGTGCGCATCTTTTCCATCAGTATCTTTTCTATTTGAAAAGAATTCATTAGTTAAATCACCTGATTGATATAAGAGACGTGCCATCTCTTTTACTGCAATTGTTTTATCCATTTCGCTGCCTCCTTTCTTAAATATGAACAACTAATAATAGTATACCATAATTTTAATTTCTAATTAGTAAAATACTTATTTATTCTTACTATTTCTAACCACTTATGATAAAATATAAGAAACATTTTTATTTAGGGGTTAGTTATGAGGTTTATTAATCTATTAGGAAGTAAATATATTAAATTATTTTTAATTATTATTACATTTATATATTATACTTTGTGGTCACATACAAGCGTATTTTCGTCTTACATATTATATACAATATTTGGAATACTTTTAATTCTACTATTCTTAAATAAGAATACACATAATGCTTCATTTTTAATATTACTTGCTCCTTTTACAGTTTCTAATATATATTTAAAAGATGAATATAATCGACTACTTGTGTTTATCATACCAATAGTATGTTTATTAGTTGGTATAATAATAAACTATATACTATATAAACCAAAACTTAAAACAGGTAGGTTTGGAATAGGTATTACAATTTATTGTATTGGTTTAATATTTGCAGGACTTAATAGTAAGGTAAGTAATGAATATGTGCTAGACATGTATAGATGGTATTATATCTTTATTTTTTTAATATCTTTAAGCATACTTGTATTAATAATAATGTATCTAGCTTCTACTTCTAAATCTAGTTTAGATACACTTTCAAATGATTCTTTCTATTTAACAGCACTTATAATAGCTCAAATGATTTATTTCTTAATATCTAATAATTATTCTATAAGTCAAACTATAAATGAAAAACTTATTCATCTAGGATGGGGAATCAATAATGAGGTAGCGATCATCATCCTTTCTTTGATGCCTTTTAGTATCTATAAAGCATTTAAAGATATAAAAAAGAACTTCTTCTAT
>CAVAIM010000154.1:0-2882 GCA_963588755.1 bacterium
GCTTTTTAAGTATAATGTTAATAGGTGAATTTTATGAATCAATTATTTTTAGAAAGAATGAAGAGCTATCTATCTCTTAGTGATTATAATAAATATTTAGAATGCTTAAATGAAAATCCTACTCGTTCTATTAGATTGAATAATATTGATTATAATACTTTTGTATCTGATACTAATATGCCACTTGAAAAGATTTCTTATGATCCTGATGGCTATTATTTACTTAATGAAGATAAGTATGGGAATAGTATATATCATCATGCGGGAGGATTTTATTTTCAAGAGCCTTCTGCAATGCTTCCAGTAAATATTTATGAGTTTAAAGGGGACGAAATAGTTCTTGATTTATGTGCCTCACCAGGTGGTAAATCTAGTCAAATCTTAAAACGTATTCCTAATGGGGTATTAGTTACTAATGAAATAGATAAGAAGAGAGCTGATGTCTTATTTTCTAATCTTGAAAGACTAGGATATTCTAATGCGATTGTAACTAATAACTCTGCAGAAGAGTTAGCGCGCGTATTTAATGGTTTCTTTGATGTAATACTTGTAGATGCACCTTGTTCAGGTGAGGGTATGATGAGAAAAGAAGAAGCCGCAAGAGATAACTGGAGTCTTGAAAATATCGCACTTTGTGCTAAGCGTGATAAAGAGATCATAACTTACGCTAATAAGATGTTAAAGACAGGTGGTAAATTAATATATTCTACTTGTACGTTTGCACGTGAAGAAGATTGTGATATGGTTGAATATATTACGGGACTTGGTTATCACACTTTAAAAGCCCCTAAAGTAATTGAAGAAAACACTTGCAAAGGATTTTTAGAAAACACCTATAGATTCTACCCAATGAATAGAGGAGAAGGTCAATTTGTAGCTTTACTTGAAAAAGAGACACAAGAGGATTCTAAAAAGATTAAACCTATTAAACAATCAAATGATAAGGAACTAACTATAGTTAAGGATTTCTTAAATACTAATTTAGATAAGAAATTTGATAATATTGTTAAATATGGTAATAGATATTATTTATATGCGTTAAACATAGATTTATCTAAATTAAATGTTAAAAACTATGGTGTAGAACTTGGTGTAGTTGAGAAGAATAGATTCATTCCCTATCATCATTTATTTAAAGCATTAGGCAGATACTTTAAAAATAAGGTAGAATTAGATTATAATGACTTAAGACTTAATGCTTATTTACGTGGTGAAGAGATTAAAGTTGAAAATACTAAACAAGGATACGGAGTATTGCTTACTAGAGGTTTAGTACTTGGTGGATTTAAATCAAGTAATAATTCCTTAAAGAATCACTATCCTAAGGGGTTAAGAAATTTTGGAGGTTCTAATGCATAAAGAGAATAATACTAATCAAAATAATATATATGGATTTACATTTAAAGATATATTTAAAACTAATCCTTTAAGTATAATATTCATGTATTTAATTATATATATCTTTGGTACACTCTTAGTTTCATTTATTGTATGCAAGGTTGTAGGAAGTATTAATAATTATACATTTAAAGAAGCTTATAATGTTGTAGTTAATGGTATAAGAGATGAATATATAAAAAGTGATACTATATTGTATTATCAAGCCCAAGCTTATATTAATTTCTTTTCTTACCTTTTAATGTTTATATTAATACCTTTATTTGGCCGTGCTTATTTAAAGGATGAGATTAAGATCTTTAAAAATAAGAAAATGGTATTAATTATTTGCGTAGAGGCACTAGGGTTTGTACTTGTATCTCAAGGAATAGAAAAGATATCTAGTTTAATAATTAATAATTTAGGTTATGAAAATGTAACAAGTGCTAATGAAACACTAATAGAGAATATGCTTGCACATTCATTTAAGCCAGTAATCTTTATATCTACTATTGTATTTGCGCCTATCGTAGAAGAATTAGTTTATAGAAAGAGTATAATAGAATTATCTGAAAGAGCTTTAAAAGATTTTAGTGTTAAACATAAGAAGTTAAGTATTGCAATACATTTAATTATATCAAGCATTATATTTGCACTACCTCATATGTTATCATCTAATGGAATGAATGGATTAGTATGGTTTATATTATTTAGTGTATACTTTATCTCAGGATTATGTCTTTCATTAATTTATTATTTTACAAATAAAAATATATACGCATCAACTATAGCTCATATGGCTAATAACTTAGTTGCGATGATACTAATGATGATTTAGGTGATTATATGATAAAAAAAGATATAAATACATTAAATATTAATCCTTTTGAATTCTTTAAGAAAGGTAATATTTTACTTACTGCAGGTGACTTAGATGAAAGAAACTCTATGACTATTGCGTGGGGTACTATTGGTTATTTATTTAGAAAGAATGTTGTAATTGTATTCGTTAAAGAATCAAGATTTACTAAACATTTAATGGATTCATCTGATTACTTCTCATTGTCTTTCATGCCTCTAGGCTATGAAAAGGAAGTAGCGCTTATGGGTACTTTATCAGGTAGAGATACTGATAAGTATAAAGAAAGTGGATTAAACCCTGTTTATGATATTGATAAAAAGATATCTTATATTAAAGAAGCTAATTTAGTTTTTAAATGTAAGAAGATATCTAATTTAAAGTTTGATAATGATTTAATATTTGATAGTGATATAATTAAGAACTATTATAGTGGAGAAGATGAAGGTAACTTCCATACTGCCTATATAGGTCAAATTGTATCTGTATTAGAGAGTGAATAGAGAGCGTGGTGCATAATATGATTGATAATTATACTGATTTTAAAAAGTTTTTAAATAAATTAGATTATAGACCTAAATTATTACTTCATACATGTTGTGCACCTTTTTCAACTCATACAATTGATGTATTGTAAGATTTCTTT
>CAVAIM010000155.1:0-2880 GCA_963588755.1 bacterium
ATTATATCATAATTTGAAACTATGTGTCTACTTGCCAAAAAAAGAAGACCTCAAATGAAGTCTTCCTTTGTTTATATAATCCAAAATGAATTGTAAATAATACTGTAAACTAACGCTTAGAGAATTGGCTAGCCTTACGAGCTTTCTTAAGACCGTATTTCTTACGTTCTTTAGCACGTGGATCACGAGTAACGAATCCAGCTGGCTTTAATGTTTGACGGTAGTCAGCATTAACTTCCATTAATGCACGAGTAATACCTAAACGTAAAGCTCCTGCTTGACCTGAAACTCCACCACCATAGATGTTAGCAACAACGTCAAATTGACCTTCAGTTTCAGTAACTGCGAATGGTTGCATTACATCAAGACGTAACATTGATGAAGGAATATATTCTTCAAATTCACGTCCATTAATAGTGATTTTACCAGTACCTGCTGTTAAGATAACACGAGCAACTGACTCTTTACGACGTCCTGTACCTGTATATTGAACTTTCTTATTTGCCATAACGATATATCCTCCTTATTACTTTAACTTGTACTCAACTGGTTTTTGAGCTTGATGGTTGTGTTCGCTTCCAGCATATACGAATAAATGCTTTCTTTGAACATCACCTAGTGGGTTGTGTGGAATCATACCTGAAACAGCTTGTTCTACCATACGAGTAGGGAACTTAGCCATTAATTCGCTAGCAGTATAAGTCTTTAGACCACCATTGTAAGCTGAATGGTATCTGTATAACTTATCTGACCACTTATTACCTGTTAATTTGATCTTGTCAGCGTTAATAACGATAACATAATCACCACAGTTAACGTGTGGAGTATAAGTAGGCTTATCCTTTCCTCTTAATAAAGAAGCAACTTGAGTTGCTAAATGACCTAATGTTTGACCATTAGCGTCAACAACGTACCATACTGGTTTTACAGTTTGATTATTTGCCATAAATGTATTCATTTTTGTATCCTCCTTAAATTATTTATAACCTTTAAATTTAAAGACTATGTGGATTTAATATAAAATGTACCTTTTATATATTATAATAATTGTAACCAATTGTCAACATAAAATTGCATTTTCTAAAGTAAATTCTTCTAGTCTTTTTAATTTCATATTGTACAAGTTAATTTTGTATTAACTTTACATAAAATTATACTTATTTATTGTTTGTTTTTATTTCTTAAGTTAGTAAAGAAGCTTTGAACTAGTTCCCTTGATTCACTTTCTAATGGTCCTTGAACTAAATTAATCTTAGGGTTTTGAAAATTATATTCAAGTAAATTAACTACACTACCACAAGAACCCATATTAGTGTCTTTTAGTGCAAAACAAACATTCTTTATATGTGCTTGCATGATTGCACCCATGCACATAACACAAGGCTCTAAAGTAACATATAATGTACAATCATCTAAATGATAGTTATTTAAAAGCTTTGATGCTTTGTTTATTGCAAGTATTTCTGCATGTGCAGTAACACTTGTTTTTTCTTCCTTTAGATTATGTGCTCGAGCAATAATCTCATTATCACGCACTATAACACAACCAACAGGAATCTCACCAGCTTCATAAGCTAATTTAGCTTCTTCTATAGCGTACTCCATAAAAGTTTTATTTATCATGGTGTAAAACTTTATGGCACTTTCTACAACGAGCTTCATATGACTCTTTTGCACCAACTAGTACAATAGGATCATCATCGTAAGCTTCATGCCCATTAATTAATCTTTGTGTTCTAGTCGCATCAGCACCACAACATACACAAATAGCTGATAGCTTAGTGACATGTTCAGCCATAGCTAAAAGTTCTGGCATAATACCAAATGGCATTCCCTTGAAATCCATATCAAGTCCACCACAAATAACTCTTAAGCCTCTTCTAGCTAAATCTTCTACAACATCTAGCATAGTCTCATCAAAGAATTGTACTTCATCAATTACAACACTTTGATATGTATCATCTATATAGTTATAGATATCACTAGCTTTCTCAATATTAATAGCTTTAATCTTTCTTAGATTATGACTAGATATTTCAGTTTCTGAATATCTATTATCAATCTTTGGTTTAAAGACTATAAACTTTCTTTTAGCGTATTCCATTCTTGTAATACGTCTAATAAGTTCTTCAGTCTTTCCCGCAAACATAGGTCCGCAAATAACTTCAATGTATCCTGATTGTTCATTACTGTAGTTCATAATTATCTCCTAAGTCAAAAATAAAAGACTGACATCAGCCAGTCTTAAATAATTTGTATCTGATTACTTCTTTAAGTTGTAACGCTTATTGAACTTATCAACAGCACCATCACTTGTAGTGAATGCTTGCTTACCTGTATAGAATGGGTGGCAGTTTGAACAAGTATCAACACGAATTTCGTCTAATACTGAACCTGTTTCAAATTTAGCTCCGCAAGTAGTACAAGTAACTGTTACTTTTTTGTAATCTGGATGAATTCCATTTTTCATATAGCTATATCTCCTTCCGCCATGATAATTAGTATCATAGAAAGTTTACTTAAGTAATATATCATATATTTAAAAGTGTTGCAAGGTGAAATTTGAAAAAGTCCATTTTATGAGTTTTGTAAACTTTTTTTAAAGAAAAGGCTGATCAATCTTATTTAACTTCTCCAACCTTTTTTACTGCAAGTTCTAAATCTAAATCGTGTAACCCACTATAGACATTTTTTAAATAAGATAGTGGAATTTTTTTAATAATAACACTACTAGGAATATTATAATACCATTGATAATATGCATAGAATTGTACAATCCATTCAGGCATAAATCCCTCAAGCACTAAACCACTTTTTGGTACAAACTTATCATTATTAATAAAATATTGATATAATTCTTTATAATTCATTGTATTAACA
>CAVAIM010000156.1:0-2847 GCA_963588755.1 bacterium
GTATTACATAACAATTATATTTACTTTCCATCTTACAGTTCTTTTTAATTTCTTCATAGTAATCACTAAGTTTAATATAATTTGAAATAAAATTATATCTTACATAAAATTCATTATCTTTGAACTTAACTTCATATATTTTTTCAATTCTAATGAAACTATTACCCTTAATTAACTTATATTTATTTTCACTTTCAGAACTTCTAGCTTGTGTATCAAGTTTTGCAAGTTCATTTCTTACCTTGAAATCATATCTATGAGTTGCAAGAGGAGTGTAGGCGTCAAAATAAGTTAAATAAAATGGAGATGATTTATATATTTTCTTTTCAATAGGCATATAAAAGATTAAAAATATATGTCCTATAGTTAGTATAACAAGTGTTGGAAGAGTTAAAATTATAGTTAAAAAGATAATTACTGGTTCAGTTTCATACCATCTTAATTTTTTATCCATAATATCACTCCTTTACTTCTTCATACGTATTATATACTAATTAAAGAAAAAAATACATAGAAAAAACTAAGGCACTAAACCTTAGTTTTTCTTAATTGTTATTCTTGAGTTTCGTCATCATCATGAGGAATATTTAATTTAGATAATACCTCATTAATGTGATTACCATAAGCTAGAGCTTCATCATACTTAAAAATTAATTCTGGCATTTTTCTGCAAGTTAATTTTTGAGCAAGACTCTTTCTTAAGAATCCCTTAGATTCTTCTAGTTCAGCTGCAGTTTTTTCCTTTTCATTATCATTTAAACAAGTATAGTATACTGTTGCATATGATAAATCACGAGTAATTCTAACTTCTGTAATAGTAACAGTATGAAGAAGTTCATTACGAGTTTCTCTTTGAAGGATTATAGATAATTCTCTTAATGCATTAGATTCTAATCTTTTTAAAGTTAAACCCATAATTATAGCCTCTTAATTTCTTTCATTACTGAAGCTTCAAAGACATCTCCTTCTTTAATGTCATTGAACTTTTCAATAGTAATACCACATTCAAATCCGCTCTTAACTTCCTTAACATCGTCTTTGAATCTACGTAATGATGCCATCTTACCCTCGTAAACTACGATACCATCACGTACAATGTGAACTAATGAGTTAGAGTTAATTACACCATCAGTAACGTAACAACCAGCTACAGTACCAATCTTTGAAATTCTATAAGTTTGTCTAACTTCAGCATGTCCTGTAATAACTTCTTCGTATTCAGGTTCAAGCATACCCTTTAAGGCAGCTTCGATATCTTCAAGTAATTTATAGATAATAGAATATAATCTAATTTCTACTTGTCTTGTTTCAGCTGTTGATCTTACATCAGCTGTAGGACGAACGTTGAAACCGATAACGATAGCTTCACTAGCTTCTGCAAGTGTAATATCTGTATCAGTGATTGCACCTACAGAACAACGAATAACATTAACCTTAACATTTTCAACTTTAATCTTTTCAATAGATTGTTTTAGTGCTTCAGCTGAACCTTGTAAATCAGCCTTAACGATTAAGTTTAATTCTTTGTTTTCATCACTATTTGCTTGAGCGAATAAATCTTGTAGAGATACTGATCTACTTGCAAGATCTTTTTCCTTAGTTCTGAATGTTCTTTCTTCAGCTATTTCTCTAGCTTGACGTTCATCAGATAAAGCCATGAACTTATCTCCGGCAAATGGAACTTCATCTAATCCTGTAACTGAAACAGCTTGGCTTGGTAAAGCTTCTTGATATTTAATATGTCTATCATCTTCCATTGTACGGATCTTACCATAAGTATCACCAACTACGATGTAGTCTCCAACTTTTAATGAACCATTTTGAACTAGGAATGTAGCACAAGGTCCTAAAGCTCTATCAAGTTGAGCTTCAAGTACTGTACCAACAGCTAAACGCTTAGGGTTAGCCTTTAATTCTAGCATTTCAGCTTGTAACATGATTGTATCAAGTAGTGTGTCTACACCTGTTCCCTTTAAAGCTGAAATCATAATGAATGGAATATTTCCACCCCATTCTTCTGGTACTAAGTTATACTTAGTTAATTGTTCCATAACATGGCTTGGATTAGCACTTGGCTTATCACACTTGTTTACTGCAACGATAATTGGACACTTTGCAGCTTGAGCATGTGCGATAGCTTCTTCAGTTTGTGGCATTACACCATCATCTGCAGCTACTACTAATACAACGATGTCAGTAACTTGTGCACCACGAGCACGCATTTCAGTAAATGCAGCATGACCTGGAGTATCAATAAATGTAATTAAATTATCACCATGTTTATATTGGTAAGCACCGATATGTTGAGTGATACCACCAGCTTCACCTTGAGCTACACGGGCATTTCTAATATAGTCTAGTAATGTTGTTTTACCATGGTCAACGTGACCCATGATTGTTACAACAGGAGGTCTAGATTCAAGTAATGCTTCATCATCTTCAATTGTGAATTCATCAAATCTTGTTGCGTCAGTTACAACTTCATCTTTAATAGTTGCACCAAAATCAGCCGCAATTAATTCAACAGTTTCTCTGTCAATTGTTTGATTTTGATTAGCCATAACACCTAACATCATTAACTTTTTAATAACGTTACCAACAGATTGTTGTAATCCATCCGCAACTTCCTTAACTGACATTCCTTCTTTATAAATCAAGACACCTTTACTTGATTTATTAGCTTCCTTTTGTGGAATGTTTGATACACGACTCTCTTGAGCCTTTTTAATCTTCTTAGCCAATAAAATCACCTACTTTTCTAATAGTTTTGCAAAACCTCGATTCGTAATGGCTATCACATGAACATTAGTACCACCGATTGCATTAGACAATTCTTGAGTTGTATGT
>CAVAIM010000157.1:0-2838 GCA_963588755.1 bacterium
ATCCAGAGGAGCTTATTGAGCTTGATTGGTTATTATCTAAAGATAGTGTACTTAAAGAAGAAGCACATATCTTAACTAATCATAATACTCCATCATTTAATCAAATTTTATCTAGATTTATTAATGCAGCCCAAAAGAAAAATTATACTAAAGCTTTAAGTTTCTTAAGTTTAATTAGAAACTTAATTAAAGAAGAAAAGTATGATTTAGCGTTTGCATATGAAAGTTTAATTAAGGAAATATTATAATCAACAATATACCTCTTTCAGTATTTTTACTTAGAGGTATTTTTTTATTTGAAAACATGTGAATTGTTATAAAATTATGTCAAAAAGGTGGGAGTTGTTGACAAAAAGTGTGAGTTGATAGATAATAAAGGTGTGAATTGAACCAAAATCATGCGAATTGAGGTGATTATATGAATCCTAATTTTTATAAAAAGGAAGCAAATGAGTATTTAAAGGAAAGAAAGGCTGAATGTTCTCATATTGAATATAAGTCAAGTGAAGCACAATTAGATAAAATTCTTAAAACTATTTGTGCATATGGAAATAATTATTACGATAATGATTATTCATTTATTTATATTGGTGTGGAAGAAGTTAATGACGAGAGAAATAAAGCTATCCCACTAATTCCTATTAAAGGACTTGATGAAGGACGTTTAGAAATAGCTAAGAATACTTTAAATTCTTTAAAGCCTTACATATATCCTAATGTTAAATTTGAAGTTCTAACTAATGAATTTGATGGAAAATATTATTTACTAATTGTTGTTGAAAAACAAAACGGTGGACCATTTCAGGTGAGTGAAAAAGCTTTAAATGATAAAAAAATAAATCTAAAGCCAGGTAGATATGTAAGAATTGAAAGTGATACAAAAATTGCAAGAATTAATGAAGAGTATGATTTATTAAGAAAGTTTGCAAATTATCATTTTTCATCAGATATCAGTAATAGTACACTAGATGATTTAGACTATGATTATTTAAGAGAGTATTTAAAAAATACTAGTAATAGAAGTTTAGCCGATGATTTAACAAAAGAAGATATTGCAAAAATGTTAAATTTATTTTGCAAAAACGAATATTCAACTAAAAGAGTTACGAATTTCGCCTTACTTATGTTTTCTAAAAATCCTGAAAAATATATTCCATATTCATATGTTGAAATTATTACCGATACTTTTGGTACAAGAAATAGAATGGAGGCAAAAGATTTTAAAGGTCCTATTTGGAAACAATATTATAGTGCTTTAAGATATATTGAAGATAATTTTATAAGAACACTTACTGTTAGAGAAGATGGCGTTGCAACTAATAAAAAGATTAATAATTATCCTTTTAAAGCTGTTGAAGAATTACTTGCGAATGCTATAGTACATAAGAATTATGAGGAATATAAAACGATTCAAGTTTATATAACTGAGGAAGATATAAATATAATAAATTATAATAAACCACTACCACCTATCACCTTAGAAGATTTAAATAAGGGTACAATTTTTAAAGAGAGAGATTCTATTAATCCTGAAATTAGAGATATGTTTAAAGATCTTGGAATAATAGAAAGTTATGGTACCGGTGTAGGAGAGGCTAAAAAGGCGTGTTTAGAAAATGGTTCTCCAAATGTTTACTATAAAATATTTGATGAAAATACAAATATTACCTCAGTAGTAATTCCTTGTAACGAGAAATATTATAAGCTTACAAATCAAGATTTAAAAAAATATGAGGGAAAATTAATATTAAGAGATCATGCGACTACTGTTAGAGAAATAATATATAATAGTCCTTATAAAAAAGATGCAAAAAATAATTTAGATAAAATTTACTTATCGGTTTTAAATAATGCTTTTTCACCTGCTGATATTATGAAGATTTTAAATGTTTCACCAAATACTGCAACTAAGTATATTAATAAATTAATAGAACTTGATTTAGTTAAGAAAGTATATGGTTTAGGTAAGAGTACATATATGTTTAAATAAATAAATTGTAAAAATATTTTTATTTATATAAACGCTTTCATTATTCAACAAATTATTTTTATGATATAATAATTTAGACTTATTTTTATCGAAAGAAGGAAAAAACACATGAAAGTTAGAAATATTGCAATTATTGCGCACGTTGACCATGGTAAAACAACTTTAGTTGACGCCCTTTTAAAATGCTCACACACATTCCGTGAAAATCAAGTTGTTGATACTTGCGTTATGGATAGCAACGCTCTAGAAAGAGAAAGAGGAATCACTATCCTTTCTAAGAATACAGCTATCAAATATAAAGATTATAAGATTAATATCTTAGACACTCCAGGACATGCTGACTTTGGTGGTGAAGTTGAACGTATCATGGGTATGGTTGATGGTGTAGTATTAGTAGTTGACGCTTATGAAGGTACAATGCCTCAAACTCGTTTCGTTCTTAAGAAGGCTCTAGAAGCTGGTCACAAGCCAATTGTTGTTGTAAATAAGATTGACAAGCCAAGTGCTAGACCACTTCAAGTTGTTGATGAAGTTTTAGACTTATTAATTGAACTTGGTGCTGATGAAACTCAACTTGAGTTCCCAGTAATCTATACAAGTGCTATTAACATGACTTCAAGCGAATCAAGTGATCCTGCTGATCAAATGAGTGGCATGGACCCATTATTTGATAAGATTATTGAATATGTTCCTGAACCTGTTGATAACAAGGATGAACCACTTCAATTCCAACCTGCAATCCTTGACTATAATGATTTCGTAGGTCGTATTGGTATTGGTAAAATCTCTCGTGGTACAATTAAAGCTAACCAAATGGCTACTTGTATTAGAAGAGATGGTACATATAC
>CAVAIM010000158.1:0-2836 GCA_963588755.1 bacterium
ATCTTTAATAGTATCCTTATTACCTTTATAAGAAACAAACTTTAATACAAGTTCATCTTTTTTAGCTTCAAGTTCATAATAAGCTTCACTTACAAAGGCATTAATTTCTTTTTCAAGATCAACAATAAGTTTTAACGCAACAGATTGAACTCTACCTGCGGATTGGCTCTTAATCTTACTTCTAAGTAGAGTTGATACTTTAAAACCAATAATTCTATCAATAATTCTTCTAGTTTCTTGGCTTGATACTAGATTCATATCAATATCACGTAAATTATCAAAAGCCTTTAAGACGCTATCTTTAGTGATTTCATGGAATTCTACACGAGAATAATCATCATCATTTAAACCTAAAACATCTTTTAAATGGAAACTAATAGCTTCCCCTTCTCTATCGGGGTCGGTTGCAAGATATACTTTTTTACCTTTAACTAGTTTCTTTAAATCCTTAACAAGTTTTTCTTTACCTTCAATAATTTTATAATCAGGCTTAAAGTTATTATCAATGTCAATACCAAGTCCACCTTTACCTCTATTAGATAAATCACGAATATGACCGACACTCGCCACAACTTTATAATTATCACCTAAATAAGATTCAATAGTATGTGCTTTTGATGGAGATTCCACAATTACAATGTTTTCTTCCATAAAATACCTCCATAATTCAAATTAAAATATAAAACAAAGAATAATCAAAGTCAAGAAAAAATATAGGCTCTAATTAGCCTATATTATATATAATATAGATTATTTTTCTTCTTCCTTCTTAAAGTCAAAAGTTAATTGTTTATTATAATATTTTGCGACAGGCGCAAAGCTTTTTCTATGTATTTCACAAGGACCGTATTTCTCAAGTGCAGCTAAATGTTCCTTAGTACAGTATCCTTTATGACGAGAAAAACCATAATTAGGATATTTAAAATCCATCTTCTCCATATAATGATCTCTTGTAACTTTCGCAACAATTGATGCAGCACCAATTGAGGCAGATAGTGCATCACCATGAATTATTGATGTATGTTCAATCTTTAATTCATGTAGAGGCATCGCATCAATTAATACATGTTCAGGTGTAACATCAAGTTTCATGACAGCTTCTAACATACCACGCTTAGTAGCTTCATAAATATTAATCTCATCAATTACATCTTCATATACATAAGCTATTGATACTGAAATAGCTTCTTTCATAATTATTTTATATAACTCTTCACGTTTTTTAAGCGATAGTTTCTTAGAATCATTAATACCTTTAATTCTTGTGTTTTGAGGCAGTATTACTGCAGCTACAACTACAGGACCCGCAAGAGGACCTCTTCCTACCTCATCAACACCAGCTACATATTTATAGCCTCTATCTTGAAGAGCTTCTTCATATTCATATAAATTAATTGTTTTCTTCACTTGGTTCTTCAAAGCTAATAGCTCCTAACTTATTACTTCTAATATCATTTAATACATAAACAATAGTTCTTTCGTAATCTATTCTTGCGCCCTTAGAGATAAATCCTCTTTTTTTCGCAATACTTTCAATTAGATGAATTCCTTCATCACTTGTATCAAGTTCTTCAAGTGAGTATCTTTCAATTAATTTATTAGGGTAATGAGCTGCTAAATACATAAGTGCATATACACACATCTTATATCTATCAACAATCTCATCCTTAATACCTTGACAAATTGATAACTTAATACCAACCTCTTCACTTTCAAACTTAGGCCATAAGATACCAGGAGTATCAAGAATTTGCAAGTCATCACTAGCCTTAAACCAAGTCAAATGTTTAGTAACACCAGGTTTATCTCCAACAACTGATACCTTCTTACCAGTCATCTTATTGATAAATGTAGATTTACCTACGTTAGGTATACCAACAATAGTAGCTCTTAAGGTTTTGTTAACTAAACCTTTAGCTTCGTATTGAGCTAATTTATCTTTTAATATATTTTTAATAGTTGTAATAATTTTATTAATATTAAGTCCAGTCATATAATCTATATCAAGTACATTTGTATTTTGACTAGTTAATTGCTTAATCCATTTTTGAGTAATCTTCTTATCAGCTAAATCTGACTTATTTAATAAAATTAATCTCTTTTTATCTTTAATTAAAGTATCAATTACAGGATTACTTGAAGAATTAGGAATTCTTGCATCTCTTAGTTCAATAACTATATCAACTAAAGGTAAGACTTCTTGTAATTCTCTTTGTGCTTTTACCATGTGTCCTGGATACCATTGAAATTGAGCCATAATATTCTCCTTTACTAATATTTAATATCTTTTTTTATAAATCCAAAGCTTAAACTAGTAGAATAATATCTAAAATAAGCTTTACCTATAATATCACTATTGTGTATAAGTCCAATAGCACGTGAATCTTTTGAATTTTGTCTATTGTCTCCTAAGACTATAGAATAGCCACTAGGTACAACTTGTTCATCTTTATCTTCTATATAACACTTACTAGATGATGTATCAGTTAATAGTGTTTTATATTCAGAATATGTAATATAACTATCTACTAAATTATCGTTTACGTATAGCGCGCCATAACTTAAATTAGTTAAATCATAACGAACGGTGTCGCCCTCTGTTGCGACTACTCTTTTAATATAGTAAGTCTCATCTAGAGATGTATAATTTTCATTTACATCAACTATTACGATATCATCTCTTTTAGGTTTATAGAATAGTGTTGTAACAAATATCTTGTCTGAACTTGCAAGTGTATTATTCATTGAAGAACCATACACTGTTGTAGGGCAAGCTAGATAGATAAATACAAATAATAATACAGAAGAAATTAATACTAATGTTGATTATACAAAT
>CAVAIM010000159.1:0-2820 GCA_963588755.1 bacterium
AATTAGCTGCGTTCCAAAACGAGATGAAGCCTAGGGAACAACTTGTTTTAACATTTATTTCATTTAATGGAGTGAAAGAAAATTCACATTCAAATATTATTAATAAAAAAATAAATGGTGAACAATTATTTGAATAGTTTCATATAAATAATTTATTATCACTTTAAATCATGATGAATTTTTTATATAAGGAAAGTTATATGGCTTTCCTTTTTTGAATGTTATCTAATCTAAAATAAAGAGTTATAGTCATTAAAAATTGTATTATATAATATGGTATAAGCATTCTCCTCACCCTATCAAACCATATAAAAATGAGCCTAACAAATCAATTTAAGCTGATAGATAAAAAAGTTTTAAAAAATAGAAATTGACTCTTTTTTTGTCTAAATTATTGTGATATATAATACTTATAAGGGGGATTTAAATAAATGAAATTTATACATTTAGCCGACCTTCACCTCGGTAAAAAAATAGGTGATTATGATTTAGAGTGTGTTCAAAAAGATGCACTCGAATTTGTTGTAAAACTATGTATTGAGAGAGAAATTAATACAGTAGTAATTGCAGGAGATATATATGATTCTAAGAATCCTAGTGTATCTGCTACAAACTTACTTGATTATTTCTTATCAGAATTACATAAGAATAAGATTAAGGTTTTAATGATTTCAGGTAATCATGACCAAGAAGATAAACTTCACTTTGGTTCTAATATCTTAAAGAATGATGGAATCCATATTGTAACAAATGTTAAAGATTCATTAACACCAATAGTTATTGATGATGTTAATTTCTATCTATTACCATTTGTAAATAAATATGATGTAAAGAATGCATTTGCTCTTGATGATATTGAGACACTAGATGATGCAATCAAATATACAATCGATAAGATGAATATTGATGCGACACAAAAGAATGTAATAGTATCACATCAAGCAGTATTAGGAAGCACGAAAGAACGTCCTTCTGGTAGTGAAACTAGTGTATCTATTGATAAAGATGGATATATTGGTGGAGAAGATATTGTAAAAGCTTCACTATATAAAGATTTTAATTATGTAGCACTAGGACATATACATAAGACTTGTAATGTAGGACATAATATGCGCTACCCAGGAGCTTTGCTTAAGTATCATAAGGATGAGGCTAGCTATAAGAAGAGTTTTACTATAGTTGATACTAATGACTTTACTTATGAAGAGGTAGAGTTTAAACCTTTAAGGGATGTAATATTACTTGTAGGAGACTTTGATTTAGTTAAAACTAAAGTAGAATATAAAGATGACTTTGTGTTCTTTAAATTAAGTGATACTAATTATGTAACTGATGCGATGGCTAAGTTAAAACTTATATTTCCTTATGCATGTAATATAAGTTATTCAAGTATTAAGAACAATTATACATATAGTGAAAACTATCAAAACATTGAAGAAGTATCTAAATTTGATTTATTTTCTGATTTATATAAATCAAAGATGGACGCTGAATTAAATGATAATCAAAAGGACATTATTAAGGGATTAATTAAGGAGATTTGGGAAGAATAATGAAACTAATTAAATTAGAATTTCAAGCTTTTTTAAGCTATAAAGATAAACATGAAATAGACTTTGAGAAGTTGGCTAATTCACTATTTCTAATTGATGGAGACACTGGTGCAGGAAAGACTACTATATTTGATGCGATTGTGTTTGCACTATTCGGTGAGGCAAGTGATAAAGATAGAGATAAAAACTTTAAGAGTCACTATGCTAAAGACTCTGAAACTTGTTATGTAGACCTTACTTTCATTGAAGGAGATAAGTTAGTTGAAATACATAGAGAACCAGCTCAATACGCATTAAGTAAGAAAAGAGATTCAAATGGAAACTATCCGCTCATTCCTAGAGCTGAATCATGTCTACTTACTATTGATAATAAAGCATACACTAAAATAAAAGAGTGTAATAGTAAAATAAAAGAAATTATTAAACTTGATCAAGATCAATTTAGAAATACTATCATGATTGGTCAAAATAAGTTTGCAGACCTTATTAGATCAAGTACTAAAGATAGAAAAGAATTATTTAGATCAATTCTTAATACTTATAAGTTTGATGACTTTAAGACAAGTATTCAAAAAAAGTACACAGATGAATATAAGAAGATTTCTAATAATCATACTAAGATTGATACTATTCTTAAAAACTATAAAACAGATAATACTGAAATATGTGATAAGCTTAATATAGATAATCCAAGTCAAAATGATTTTGATACTTTATATAATCTTCTTAATGAAGATTCTAAGTTCTTAGAAGAAACATTTAATCAAAAATCAAAAGAAAAAGATGATTTAAATAAAGTTTGTATTGAGTTAAATAAAGAATTAACTAATGCGGAAAATAATAATTCACATATTACTTCTTATAATAGTCATAAAGTATCTTATGATAAAATAGTTCAAGAAAAACAAAAATATGATGATTTAAAAGTAGTAATTGATACATATAATGATTCACTTGATTCTTTTAATAAATATAATACTTATCTAGATAAGGTTAAAGAAACAAATGTTAAGAAAGAATCTCTTAGAGATAATACTAATAAACTTAATGAATTAGAACCAAGACATAAAGAGGCTTCTAGTAATATTTTATTAAAAGATAAATTAAATCAAGAAAATATTGGTTACAGAGATAAGTTAAAGGATTTAAATATATCAAAGGAAGACTTTAATACATTAAATAAAGAATTGAAGAATAAAGATATTTATTCTAAAGAGATTGAATTAATTAAAGTTGAGTTAGAAGAAAAGACTAAACTAAAAGAATC
>CAVAIM010000160.1:0-1139 GCA_963588755.1 bacterium
AGTATAATATAATAATATTCTGGTGGAGCATAATATCTAGCTTTATAATTTTTATCTTCTAAAACAATATTAGAGATGACAGAAGCATTAACAAATTTGCTTTCTTCATAAAAATCACTATAATCAATTACATTATTCAATAATACAAGTTCATCATTAGAAATGACTAAATTCATATATGCATCAGTTAATGAATAAATAATATTATCTTTATTTACTACAAAAACATAATTTGTGTCACTATAAATGTTAATACCATTTATTTTCTCTATACCATAAGATGTATTTCTAGAAGAAAATATTTTAGCCACTTCATATTTTTCACTCACATGGTAAACTTCTTTAACTTCATAGTTAGAAGAATCATATAATTCATTAGATACACTATAATTCAATTTATAATTATTATCGACTTGTATAGAAGTATTAGAATTTTCATTCCCACATGAAACACATGGAATCATCAAACAAGGTATTAATAATAACTTTAATAAATTTTTATTCATAAGCTTTCCCTCCTAACTAAGTAACATATCATCATTAAATGATAATGTTCCATTTATATATGAATTATAATCAACATCTGATAATACAATTACACCATTAGGTAATCTATAACTACCATTTAAAGTTAAATATGTAACATCAAATATTCCATCACTAAATGCTATATCTTTTCTTAAATCTATTACAGTATTACACTGTAAACAATTTGCTTTATTATTTGATACACTTGATTGTTTTATAATATGAGGACTAGTATTTGTATAATATCCACATACACATACGTCTCCATGACATTTACTATCAATATATTTAACTACATATTCATGATTAGATGTTGTAGTAAATCCACATTCACACTTATAAGTATGAGTTTTACTATTATAAGTTGTTACTAGTTTATGTGCAGCAGTAGATTTTATTTCATCACATATACTACATTTATAAGTATGACCATTCTCATTTGATTCATATACATAATTATGTTTATGAATAGACAATAACGCTTTATAAGCATTAATTCTACCACCCGTTACACATTTATCTTCTAAGTCATCTATTTTATCAACACTGTTTAAGATAGCATTTTTTAATTCGCTTGGAGTCATACTAGGATTATTACTTAATAATAATGC
>CAVAIM010000160.1:1149-2816 GCA_963588755.1 bacterium
GCATTTTTTAATTCACTAGTAGTTAAAGATGGATTATAACTTAATAATAAAGCAGCAACACCAGTTACCATAGGAGCAGAGAATGAAGTTCCTGATTTCTTTTCATAATGATTAGTTTCATTATCTTTAACCGATGCACATTCAATATAATCACCTGGTGCAAATAAATCGACACTTGTTTTACCATAATTAGAATAATGGGTTAATTCATCATATCTTCCTAATGCACCAACACTTATAATATTATCTAAATCATAACACGAAGGATAATGTTTACTAATATCGGTATCTAAGCCATCATTTCCTGCCGAACAAACAACTAATCCTTGATAATTTTTAATAGCGTTATATAATTCAGTAGTATTTAATAATGAAGCACTTATGTTAATTATTTTAACATTATCTTCTTTTGCTTTATTAATAGCAAGCGCTACATTTGTTGTAAGATCACTTTGTAATATAAAATCATGAGATACTTTATATGAAACCATCGATACATTCCAATTTATACCTGCAACACCAATATTATTATCTGCAGTTGCACCGATAATACTTGCAACTGATGTACCATGCCCTATTACATCATAAAATGGATTATTAGCGTCCGAGAAGTCATAACTCAAATTAGTATTTACATTATTAATATCTTCATGAGATGATAAGATACCTGAATCTATAATACCAACAAGCGTAGAACTCTTTCCTTTTTCTAAATCCCAAGCTTTATTCAATTGTATATTATTATAAATATTCGATAGTTCTCCATATTTAGAATCATTTGGTATTACTTCATCATAATACGACTTGTTATTTTCAAAAAAAGATAATCCACTAAATAATAAAGAAAAAATAATTATTGCTTTCATCATAATATATGCCCTCCAAAAATTTTAATTAAATATATCATAACACTTTTTAAAAAATTAGCAAGTAGCAAAAAAGTCACCTAGAATTATCCTCTAAGTGACTTATATTTATTTTCTGTTGCGAGCGATTTCTAATACTCTATTAAATTCTTCATCTGGTTCACAAGTAAAAGACATTTCTTTTTTGGTTCTTGGATGAATGAAGGTTATTTTATAAGCATGTAATATTTGACCATTAGCTTTAATTTCTTGTTTACGATATCCGTAAACTGGATCGCCAACTAATGGATGTTTAATATATTGCATATGAACTCTAATTTGATGAGTTCTACCTGTTTCAAGTTTACAAGAAACAAGGGTATTATGTTTCATTCTTTCAATAACATGAACATAAGTAACAGCTTCTTTGCCATTATAAATATCAACACATCTTTTAAGTCTATCGTTTGGATCTTTACCTAAAGGAGCATCAATTTTTAAATCAGTATGAGGAATAACTCCTTCACAAATGGCTAAATATTCTCTATGCATCGTATGATCAACTAATTGAGAAGATAAGAATAAATGTGCGTCATCGTTTTTTGCGACAACCAATAAACCTGATGTATCTTTATCGATACGGTGAACAATACCTGGTCTAACTATTCCATTAATTGATGATAAATCTTTAATATGATATAACAAAGCATTAACTAATGTATCACCATCATAATGACCATTAGAAGGGTGGACTACCATTCCACGAGGTTTATTAATAACTAATAAATCATCATCTTCATAAACAATATCAATAGGAATATC